>JAAZNR010000035.1 GCA_012798155.1 Thermogutta sp.
GAACCATTTCCGGCGTATCGCAGGCCGGACCGAGGGTTGCCACGATCTTGGTTTGGCTGGGGCGAATGGGAAAACTCACGGAAGGCTCCTCATCATGCGGCGGTCAGCGAAAACGGGGCAGGGGAAACACGGACGCGATCCTATCATGATGATCGTTTTCGGCTTCGATTGCACGTACGCCCCGACCGTATTACACTACAAAGGTCTATAAAGGTTGGGACGCGCCCCACCACGATCTTTAGCCGCGCCTGAGTGTTTGGACAAAGGGAAACGAAATGCGAACATCACGACACAGTAGAAGAGACTTTTTGCGAGCCGGTTCAACTGCCTGCGCGGGAGCCGTTTTGCCGCATCTGTGGCTTGGCCGCTTGGCGTGGGCCGAGGCGCCGAACGAACGCCTCAACGTCGCGTCGATCGGTGTGGGCGGCCGGGGCACCGACATCGGGCGGCAAGCCGCTTCGCTGGGAAACATGGTGGCCTGCGCGGACGTCCACCGCAAAAACGCGGAGGCTTTCGCGAAACCCTACGAGGGCCGCTGTGAAATCTACACCGACTACCGCAAGGTTCTCGACCGCCGGGACGTGGATGCCGTCACCATCGGCACGCCGGACCACTGGCACGTCAAAATCGCGATTGACGCCATGAAGGCCGGCAAGGACGTGTACTGCGAAAAGCCGTTGACGCTGACCATCGAAGAAAGCAAGTTGATCTGCGAGGCCGTACAAAAGACCGCCAAGGTCTTTCAGGTCGGAACGCAGCAGCGAAGCGAATTCAACAACATGTTCCTCAAGGCCGTGGTAATTGCCCGCAGCGGGCGATTGGGCAAGAAACTGCGGGCGGTCAGCTCCGTCGGCCAGGCCACGGCGGGCGGTCCTTTCCCCATCAGCGACCCCCCCGACTTTCTCGACTGGGACTTCTGGTTGGGACAAGCGCCCAAAGTTCCCTTCTGCGAGAACCGAATCGGCTGGAATTTCCGCTGGTGGTTCGAGTATTCGGGCGGCCAGGTCACGGATTGGGGCGTCCATCACACGGATATCGCGCTCTGGGCCTTGGGCGGCGAGGAGACCGGACCCGTTCAAGTCACGCCCGTGAACTTCGAGTTCCCGCTCGGCCGGGAATTGATGCTCGACACTTTGTTGGGCAAACGCCCGTGGCAGGAACTCCCCGTCTCGTATAACGTGGCCAAGTCGTTCGAGTGCGATATGCTGCTCCCCAACGGCAATGAAGTGAAGCTAATAAGCGGAAACAACGAGCTGATCATCGAGGGCGAGCTTGGCAAGATTCGCGTGAACCGCGGCAGCCTCACCGGCAAGCCCATCGAAGATCTCACGGAAGCCGACAAGAAGTGGCTGGACGACGAGGTCCGCAAGCTCTACCGCGGCAAAGAGTCGGGCAGTCACATGCGCAACTTTTTCGATTGCGTCAAGGATCGCAGCCTGCCCATTTCCGATGTCTTTACCCACGCCAACTCGGTCAATGCCTGCCACATGGCCAATATCTCCATGTTGCTGAACCGCACCGTCAAGTGGGACCCCGACAAGTACGAATTCCCAGGCGATGACGAGGCCAATGCGCTGACCCGGCGGCCCCAACGGGAGCCGTATCAGATCGTCCTCTGAAGCCCGCGATCGACATCACGTTTGCAACCTCGAGTCGCGCGTCGAAGGACCTGAGTCGGCGCGGTCGGCGTGACCGGTGCCGGGAACCTTGCAGCCGGGAGGACGGTCGGCGGAGTGCATCATAGAGGCCGGCAACCCGGTGAATAGGCCTACCGTGATCCGCTTTGCGATCCGCGGCTCGGGTGCAAACAGAGGCCACCATGACGACGGAGCGGTTTTCGGCATTCTGGCAAGACAAAGCGGTCCTTGTGACCGGAGGATCCAGCGGTCTGGGGTTGGCCATCGCGCAAGCCTTTGCGGACGCCGGATCGCGAACGGCCATCGTGGGTTTGGAGCCGGAAGGCGTCGAGGCCGCCGTGCAGACTCTGCGCAGGCGGGCCCAGTCGCAAGATGCGATCTTGGGCACCGCGGCCGACATCACCTCCGATCACGACGTGGCCCGTGTCGCCGACGCGGTTCGTTCCACCTTCGGCGAGCTGGACGTGCTCGTGAACAATGCGGGACGATCCATGCGCGGGGGATTGCTGGACACCACGCCCGAGCAGTTCCGCCGTCTCATGGAGTTGAATTTCATCGCCCTCGTGCGAGTAACGCGGACCTTTTTGCCGGAGTTGATCCGCCGTCGCGGGCACATCGTCAACATCGGGTCGCTGGCCTCCAAGGCGGCGGCGCGGTTTGTGGGGGCCTATCCCGCCACCAAACATGCCGTGGCCGCCTACTCGCAACAATTGCGGCTGGAATTCGGCACACAAGGGCTGCACGTCCTGCTTGTGTGCCCCGGTCCCGTGGCACGAGCGGGAGAACGCCTGTACGGCCTAGAAGGCGCCGACCATGTGCCCGATTCGGCGAAAAAACCCGGCGCGGGAGTCCGCGTTCGTGCGGTGTCTCCTGACGCACTGGCCCAGCGCATCCTGAACGCTTGCCGACGGCGACGACCCGAGATCGTCATTCCCGGCAAGGCGAGACTCCTTTTCGCCTTGTGCCAACTTTGGCCCAGCCTTGGCGACCGCTTGATTCGCTGGAATACCCGCGGAGGCTGAGGCTCGGCCCCTCTTGATTGTCCACCCGGAATCTGCCACCATAACACCCACGTACCGCGTGTGCGACGCCCGTATGCTCGGGCCGGTGTTCAATCGGCGGCCGACTTCGTAACAGGCGGTGTTCTCTCGGGCCGCCGCAGCGGACGGACTGGCCATGAGTCTTTGTTTCAATCGGAGGATGACGATGGCTGCGTTTCCCGAAATCTCGAAGATCAAGTTCGAAGGTCCCGATTCGCGCAACCCCCTAGCCTTTCGGCACTACAATGCGGAAGAGCTGGTCGAGGGCAAACCGATGAAGGACCACTTCCGTTTCAGCGTGGCGTTTTGGCATACCATGCGAGGCACGGGTGCGGACCCCTTCGGGCCCGGCACCATGCTGCGGCCATGGGAAAGCGGCCAAGACACGGTCGAAAACGCCGTGAATCGGATTCGCGTCTTCTTCGAATTCTGCGAAAAACTGGGATCGCCCTTCTTCTGCTTCCACGACCGCGACGTCGCCCCGGAGGGCAAAACGCTGGCCGAATCGAACAAAAACTTGGATGCCGTGGTCAAAGTCATCAAGGAGGAGAGTGAACGCACCGGCATCAAGTTGCTCTGGGGTACGGCAAATCTGTTCAGCAACCCCCGATACATGCACGGCGCCGCCACGAGCTGCAACGCCGACGCCTTCGCATTCGCGGCGGCTCAAGTGAAAAAGGCCCTCGAGGTCACGAAGGAACTGGGCGGCTCGGGCTACGTGTTTTGGGGCGGCCGCGAAGGTTATCAATCGTGGTGGAACACCAACATGAAACGGGAGTTGGACCACCTCGGCAAATTCTTTCATATGGTCGTCGATTACGCCAAGGAGATCGGCTTCACCGGCCAATTCTACATCGAGCCGAAACCCAAGGAGCCGACCAAGCACCAGTACGACTTCGATGCCGCGGCCTGCATCAACTTCCTCCGAACTTACGGTCTGGAAAAACACTTCAAGCTCAACATCGAGACCAATCACGCGACCTTGGCGACCCATAGCGTGGAACACGAGCTGGAATACGCCGGGGTGCAGGGTTTTCTGGGTTCGGTCGACGCCAATACCGGCGACTTGCTGCTCGGCTGGGATACCGATCAATTCCCCACGGATGTGTACCTGACCGCCAAGATCATGCTGGTATTCATGAAATACGGCGGGATCGCCCCCGGGGGCATCAATTTCGACGCCAAGGTCCGGCGCGAGAGTTTCGAACCCGTGGACCTCTTCTATGCCCACATCGGCGGCATGGACTGTTTCGCCAAGGGCCTGAAGATCGCGGCGGCCATGCGGGCGGACGGCGAGCTGGAACGCATGGTCAAGGACCGCTATTCCTCCTGGGATTCCGGCGTGGGAGCCGAAATCGAGGCCGGCAAACACGACTTCAAGTCTCTGGAAAAATACATGCTGGAGAAGGGCGACGCCGCCGCCAATAAGAGCGGTCGGCAAGAGCTATTCGAAAACATCGTCAATCGCTACATCTTCTGAAATCCGCCACCGCGACAATGACGGTAGGCATACTCGCCCGAGCAGAGGTCGCGCGACCTTTGCCCGGGCCTTTTTGCCTCGGTCGAAGGCGGCATTCCCGGCTACGCCGGCCCGCGGCGTCTCATTCTCGCTCTCAATAATTGAAGCGAATGCCAAAACCGCGGAGTGCGTCCGCCAAGGCCCGCGCGGCCTCCCACTGATTCTTTCCGGCCGGATCGACGGCATAGTGGAAAGCGTGAAAGCCGGCCTGTCGCGCCCCTTCGACATGAGCGGCAATGTCGTCGACGAAGAAAATGCGGTCGGGCGGTGTCGCGGCGATATCCGCAGCGGCGCGGTAAACCGCCGGTTCCGGCTTCATCGCGCCGATCCGCCAACTCAGCGCATGGAAGCGAAAGCCCTGGAGGATCGCATATTTTTCATAACAGTACCGCCAATGCGTCTCGCAGGTATTCGAAAGGATACCCAAGGGAAATCCGGCGGCCTGCAATTGGGCCACGATCGGCAGGTTGGCGAGATTGAGCCAAAAAATATCATTGGCGGCCTGAAAGAGCCTGTCGCGAGGAGGGCGCTTGCCCGTTCCGCGACAATACAGCTCGAAAAATTCGTCCTCTCGAATCCGTCCCAATTCATAATCCCGTTGCAGCCCCTGTTCGAAAAGGACGGCGCGGACTTCGTCCGGCGTGACCTCGGTGACCGCGGCCATCCGGCGGCACATTCGGTCGACATCAAAATGCACGATAACACGCCCGAGGTCGAAATAGACGACTTCGATCGCGCTGCGACGGAGAATGCCTTGCATGCCTGCTCCGCGGTCGGGGAATGCCGGCTGTATCGCGGCGA
>JAAZNR010000036.1 GCA_012798155.1 Thermogutta sp.
AATGGAATCCAGGCGGCGGAGAAACTCCCGGCGAGCGTCCTCCGGCAACGCGCCGTCGACCAGCAAATCAGCCAACTCCTGCGACCATTGCGTCGAAATCTCTTCCGGCCGATTCATGGTTACCAGCCTTGAACTATCACCCAGTTGGTCGAACGTGCAAACCCCGGACTCGGACTGTCCGATATCCCAAAATGTTTTTCACGTCCGCGATCCCGTCCTACGTCAAAACCGTGCCGCCCGCCGGCCGGTCTCCGTGGTTTCACGAGGAATCCCGTGAGCGTCTCGCCGCGGCGGGGGATCCGATTCGAGCCTCCATTTCGCCTCGCAGTCGATTCCGGGCGCGATGCAGCCTCGCTTGAGCGGCGGAGAAGCTGATCCCCAGCCGTTCCGCGATTTCCTCGTACGAGAGGTCTTCCGCGTATTTCATGAGGAGAACCTCCGCATCCCGCGACGGCAAACGGGCCAGGGCCTCGCGAACCAACCTCATCCGTTCCCCGCGTAGCAGCCATTCCAAGGGGTCTCCGGGCGCCCCCGCGGAATCGTCCCTGCTTTGCCGGTAGCGTTCCAGCAGCTTTCGCCGCCGGCCCTGACGCCGCCGATAGAGGAGCGATTGCAACACCGCCAGGCGATACAGCCACTGCGCCACCTTTGTCGGGTCTTGGATGGGTGCTTTTTGACGGACCGCCTGGAGCGCCACCTCCTGCATCACCTCTTCGACGGCTTGCGGTTCCCCCACGCGCGCAAACACCACCGCCCTCAGCCAGCGGGCATGCTTGCGGAGTTCCGCGTCCCAATCGATTTCAACGGCCTCGGGCGTCCGCAGCACCTGGTCATTATTCCCAAAGTCGAGCATTCGACCGTCCTATCGATTCGTTACCGCGTGTCAGCGGTCTGTTGTGACCGCCCGCCGGTTTTTCGCCCATCGGCGTGCCAAATTCAAGTCCGGCCGGATAAGATTCATCATGATTTCACGGAAATGATCCCGGGGAACGGAGGCTCGGCGTCCAAAGCCGGCACCGGACTTCGTTGATAGATCGGTATGGGGGGGTATCCTGCTTCTTGGGTGGGGTCTCGGGGGATGTGTTCGGCAAGGTTAACCTATGGCTCGCGGAGTTTGTAGTCGCTCTAACATTCCCAGCCGCGGGGTTTCTGTTTGACAGGGCAATTTGTGCGAATTTATACTAGGGCCATACGCCGGTCAGTGTCGCCTGGATCGAGGCTCGCCTTCAGCAGCGTCCCTGGCCGGCGGGTAGAGGAGTTCGGTGAGTAGAGGAATGGTGAAGCGATAACGTTCGCCGCGCGGGCGCGATGTCGAGGGGACCGGTCGTCTTTTCCCAAGAGAAGGTCGTCTTATGAACCTGGTCGGGAAGATCTTCGTGGTGCTCATTTTCGTGATGAGCCTGGTGTTTATGTCCTTCGCCATCATGGTGTACTCGGCCCACATCAATTGGCGAGAGGTCGTGGAAAACAGCACCGCGACGCCGGACAAGCCGTTGGGCTTGAAGTTGCAGGTGCAGAACGCTCGCCAGGACAACGAGCGGCTCAAGGCCGAGCTGGACGAGCTGACCAAACGTCTGGATTCGGAAATCGCCGCCAAGCGTGCCCAGTTGGCGCAACTGGAAACCGAACGCGACGATCTGAAGCGTGAATTGGATCAGCGGATGCAGGAATTGACGGCGCTGACCCAACAAGAGCGTGAGGCCGTGGCCGCCATGCAGGCCGCGCATCAGACCCTCGCCGCGCGGACCAACGAGGTCAACACGCTGCGGACCGATGTGCAGCAGGCCCAGAAAGATCGCCACGAGAGCCTGATTCGGTTGGTGAGTCGCACGGATGAACTGCATCAGACCGCGAATGAATTGCGGACCCTCAAGGACCAATCCACGGTGCTGGCGCAGGACTTGGCCAAGGCCCGGGAAGTCCTGGCGAAGTTCAACTTGAAGGCCGACCCTGGCGCCTACCAAGATCAGCCGCCGCAGGTGGAAGGCGTGGTCCTGGCCGCACCCGGCAACAATTTGGTCGAGATCTCGCTCGGCTCGGATGACGGCCTGGCCAAAGGACACCGCCTGGAGGTCTTCCGCTTGGCGGGCGGCGAAGGCAAGTATCTCGGTCGCGTGGAAGTGGTTCGTGCCGAACCCAGTCGCGCCGTTTGCCAGATCATTCCGGAGTACAACCGCGGCCCCATTCAGCAAGGAGATCGCGTTGCAAGCCAACTTGAGTAGTCCTCAACAGTACCGGCCGCCGCAGGCCGACATCTATACGGTCCTGTTGGCGATTGCTTTGGCGGCGGTCATCATCGGCTGCGTCTTCCTATATTTGGAGGTAGCGGATTACGGCAGCCCGCCCTATCCGGAAGGCGGCGTGACGGTTCAGGCCGATTGCGGGACGGAATCGCTCCTGGTCCGATCGGGTCTTCGGCGGCCTTGCCCGGAAGCCGATTACGCCGCTTGCTTCCGGGGATCGCAGGAGCCGTTTGCGCTGTAACGCCGTTGGCGGCAGGCGGGGCCGGCGGACGTCCGCGATTGGGCAAAAAAGACGCGATAGCGAGAGCGTCTCGTGGCGAGGCGCTGCGTCGTGTCCGTGCCGTGAGGTGACACCTTGCGTCGTGTCCGGCCCTCGGCCACGACGGAGCGTGGTCTGCACCGCGCCGCCGACGGCCGGGTGGCCGGGGTCGAAGCGGAGCGTAGCCCCCAGTCGCCCCGCAACCCCATTTCAGCCGCTCCCGTTCTGACTCTTTCCCTTGACGGCACGCCGGATTAGAATACGCAGCAGCTTAGAATCCGTTTTCGGATGACGGCCGAAGCGATTGGGACCGCTGAATCCCTGGCGATGCCGAATCGGGCGGTGTCCGCGGGCTACGGCCCCGGGCCGGCCCTCTCAAAAGTTTGCGGCACCTTGTGAAGTTTACGGCACGTTGTGACTTCAAGAACTTTGCACGTGCGACTTCAAGAACTTTCCGTGAAGCGAGGGTTCCACGATGAGCAGGTATTTGGGAACGGGTTTCGATGTCGTCGGCCGCCTTTGGGTTATCCTGGGCGCTTGGTCCTGCGTACTCCTGGCGGCCTCTGGGGCTGCGGCGGCGGAAGGTGCGACGGGAAACGCCGCTCTGCACGTGCAAACCGGGGACGAGGTCTGTTCGATCACATGGAACGGCAAGACGCTGATGCGTTACCGCAAGGCGGTGGGCGTGCCCAAGGCGTATGTGGCTGAGCTTGCTCCGCCTTCCGGCCGCAATATCTTGCGGGATTCGCCCGTGGATCACAAACACCACCACGGCCTGATGTTCGCCCTCGGCGTGGACGGCGTGGTTTATTGGGAGGAGTTCGCGGGTTCGGGGCGACAGGTTGAGGCCGGCGATTTCCAGGCATCTGCGGCCGCGGACGCCGATGCCGCCACGGCCTCGTTGACGCACACTTTGAACTGGGTAACGTCGGAGGGCAAGCCGCAACTCATCGAGCGACGCCGCCTGCGGTTGCGGTATTCGCCGCAAGTTCCCCAAGCCGTCCTGCTGCTATGGCGGTCCGAACTCAGCCCGGCCGATGGTACGGAATCCGTCCGGCTCTGGGGTCGGGACTATTTCGGCCTGGGCATCCGTTTTTTGGCGGCCATGGACGGAGGGAATGATTTCCGCAATGCGGCCGGCGGACGGGGAGTGGAAGGCACCAACAAGGCATCCGCCGAATGGTGCGCTTATACCGCTGAACTCGACGGCAAGCCCGTCACCACGGTCCTGTACGACATGCCGGGGAATCCGCGAGCACCGGCCAAGTGGTTCACCATGACCCAAGGCTTCACGTATATCTCCGCCACGCTGGGTTTGGCGGAAGAGCCTTTGACGCTCACGGCGGAACAGGCTCCCTTACTGCTGCAATATGGGGTGGTCGTGTTCGACGGCGCGGCGAGCGACGCCGAAATCCAGGCCGCCTACGAGGAATTGAAGAAGATGGCGAAAGAGACCCCGTGATCGCGGGCACGATTGTCGCAAGGCCGTGGGTGACGACCGCGCACCGCCCACTTGCGTCCGAGCGAGCAAACTCGCATATTGGAGGAACAATCGGCGGGGCGAGTCCGCGGCGGTTCGTTGCCGTGGCACGCGGAAAAGAGTCACGAGCCGTCCGCTGCTCCAGAGGGTAGGCCCTCTCGTCTGCACGAGTCCATTCGCTTGAATGAGGCAAACGATGTCCCAGAATCTAGCTAAGAAACCGCTTCCGGAATTTCGACACTTGGACGTGTACGAAGTCGATGACGTGACGGTGGTCCACTTCAAGGACCAGAGGATTCTCGAGGACTTGGCCATCCAGGAACTGGGGCAGGAGCTGTTTTATCTGGTCGACGTGGAGCAACGAAAGAAGCTGCTGCTCAACTTCGCCAACGTGAACTTCCTCTCCAGCGGGGCATTGGGAAAACTCAACTCCCTCGAAAAGAAAATCCGCAATCTGGGAGGAGTGGTGAAACTGTGCAGCATCCAGCCGACCATCTACAAGGTCTTTGAAATCACCCGCTTCAACACGATCTTCGAGATATTCAAGTCCGAAGCGGACGCCCTGGCCTCGTTCTGAACGCGATCGCGATCGAATCTGAGCGCGATCGAGATCGAAGCGGAGGGGATGCGTCGCCGCCGCGCTTCGTATCCAGGCCGCGGCGGCAAGACGCCGGGTCGAGACGGTTCACGGCGCGGGTTCGTTCCCCGCGAGCGGTTGCCCGGCCTTTTGAGGATCGAACAAAGGGTCTTGTTGGGTCTGCGACAGGCGGATCACGAGGAGTTTCTGTTCGCGTTTTCCACTTTGCGTGGTCGTGAGGAAGTAGTCACCCAGGCTCCCTCGGCGATCCGCCAGGCAACTGACCACCAGCATGTCGCCGGGGCTCATCGCCGCCTCGCACGCAAGCTCTTCCAAGATGTGCCGATCGCGGCGCGACTCCAGGCGTAGCACGCCTTGACCGCCGACGGGTTGAAGGTGCGGATCGCCGTGATGGATCTCGGGGACCAGCCGCAAGCGAATACGACCGTCCTTTTCGGCGGAGCAGGTCAGCGCGAACATTCCCTGCGCTTTCTCGACGCTACAGCCCAGGAGCTTCCCCGCCTCGCGGCGGAAAAACGGCAATTCCGCATAGGTTTCGGAGGCGATGACTTCGACGCGGTTGCCCAGCCGGGTTTGGATGTGTCGCCGCACGGGGGCATCTTCTTCGGTCAGGCTCTCGGCGTCCTTGCCCTCCGTCTCTTGGAAAACCAACGGCGACGCTTCATCGCTCAAACGCATGAGTTCGGCCAATTCCGGGGGGACCTGCCCGGAGACCAAGCCGACCCGAAAGCCCGCCCAGCTCCAGCGATCGCGGACCTCGCGGGGAAATCGCTGTTCGTCGGCTTGCCGCCAAACGGCCTCGGCTTCGGCCGCATCATTGGCCGGAATCCGCAGGAAGAAAATGTCCAAAACCACGCTTTGCGGCGACATTTTCGGCGGCAAGAGCGGCGACTTTCCCTCCAGTCGCAAGGTGGTGCAGCCGCAGACGCCGAGCCAAACCGCGGCCAAGGCGGGAGCGAGCCATCTCGGACTGGGGACGGCGAATAGCCTCACGGTGCAAAGCGGTTTCAACGCTGGGCGAAATCTTGGGAACGGCGATCGGCTGATTCCGGGAACTCGTCTGCTCAAAGGCGGCTGACCGCGGAAAGGGGCGGCGGAAAATGGGTACGCACCGCCGGCCCGACCCGGCCCACGAGCCGTGCTTTTCGAGGTCGGGCGAGAAATTACCGAAGCCCCCGAACTCTGTCAACGGCTGTCGATTCTTAGCGACCCTTCCATTTAGGGAATCAGGGTTGCCGCATTAGGGAATCAGGGATGCCGCACCGCGTTTGCCGCCGACCGCGGGTGCCGCGCCGCTCGGCTTGGGGACGACGACGCGCACCATCGCGTCCAGACGCTTTGATTGAAGTACCTTGACGTACTGAAATTGCTGCAAACAGGATTGACAATCGCCGCCGGCCGTTTCACCATGAGCGTAGCGGGGCAGACAAAACGCGAACGGCATCGCGCCGCCGGCGCGAGCGCCCACGCCTGCTTGCGTTTTCCCTCGCGACTTCCGCGAGCCGGCCCCGCGGTAGGGAGAATTTGGGATGATGATCGCCCGTCCGTTCCAATCGCGTTACCTGGCCCTCTGTCTGACCGCCGGATTGCTCGCGGGCTGCTGTGGGCGAGTATCGGCCGGCGAAGCTTCGACCGAAACAGGACAAGCCGTCGCCGTGGACACTTCCATTCGGGCCGATGTTCCGCTCGAGATATCCTTTCCGCCGC
>JAAZNR010000325.1 GCA_012798155.1 Thermogutta sp.
AACGGTCGCCCCTCCTGCCGGGTTATTCCCCTGCGAACGGCGGCGAAGACCGGGGAACGGCACCGCCGCCACCGTCGCCCGCAGTCCCGGAACCGCCGGGACTGGCCACGCCGTTCCACACCGAGCCGATGCCCGCGCCCAAACCGCCAGTGCCGTTACCGAATGCCGATGAAGCTCCGGCCGCCGCTCCGGCCGTCAATCCCGACTCGGCGTCCCAGAGTATGATACTGCCGCTGATCGTGCCGCCGACCAGCTCGGCGTCCCTCGCTCCACGACGCGGTCCCGTGATCAGCGTGCCGCCGGTCGATCGGTTCGGCGCGAGTCCGACCGCGGCGTCCCCGCCGCCAGCGTCGCCGACGGAGACCGCGGGTTGGGCCGACGAAGCCGGCGGGGGTTGGGCCGACGGAGCCGCCGGCTCCAACGGCGCGGCCCCCCCGCGAATCTCGTTGGGAGCCTCCGGCGGCAATGCGGCCGCGTCACCGCCGCCCCTTGTCATCCGCAACCCCATGGTCCGGGAGGGCGTCCCGGCCTCCGCCGCCGGCTCGAATGCCGCGGCCGGGATGGTGACCCGGTCAACGCTCGGCACGGAAGTGCCGCGGCGCGAATGGTTGCCGGAGGTCAAACCGGGACCCGGTGCGTTTTTCAACGGGTCGCCATCCGGACAGACCGTCGCCCCGGCCGCCCCGACCGTCGCATTTCAAGCGGAAAAAGGGGCTTCGGCGGGAATGCAGCGGGCCGGCTACGTCGGATTGAGCATCCCCGAAACCGCCTCCCCGGCAGGCTTCGAGTCCGCGGTGGGGCCGACCTCCACGCCCCTCTTGGACGGCTTCTGCCCGGTCCGACTCGTCGAAAACGAACAGTGGATCAAAGGCTCGCCGAGGTATGCGGCCGAATGGAAGGGCCGGGTATATTGGTTGTCCGACGCGGCCGCCCTCAAAAAGTTCGTGGCCAACGCGGAACGTTACACGCCTGTCTTGTCGGGCCTCGATCCCGTCATGTTGACGCAGGGCGAGCGCAAGGACGGGCTGACCGACTATTGCGTCGTATACGACGGCCGCCTGTACATGTTCTCCAGCGCCGCCACGCTGGCGCGGTTCCGGCAATCGCCCCGCCGGTACGCCGCGTTCGCCGTAAACGCCAATCCGTGAGCCTTCAATGGCGGGGCATCGGGTGGCGGGCGTTCCCGCGAACCCTCTGCCCGCACGTTCGAACCTGCCAGGGCGTGAAGCGTCGCGATCGCGGCTTCGGGCAAGCGTCCCGAGCAGCCATCCCCAACAAGCGCGATCATCCCGAACAAGGCCGATCATGCCGAACAAGGCCGATTCGTCATCCGCAGGATCGGTGTCGGCTGTTGCGAGTGAGCGATTGGAGGAATCGTGAAGGTGCGAGCCGCTCCCGCGGCTCGCGCCGTCTCTTGACGCCCGCCGCGAAGGATCGGATTCGCGCAAACGCACGCTTCGGGCGTTTTCCACGTCGAGGAGATCGAGCTAGGCCGGGCTGAGGCGCCGCATCTTGGATCGGGCGCGGCTGAGGATCGGGCCGATGCTGTTGACGGGAATACCCGTCGCTTGGCTGATTTCTTGGTACGACTTTTCTTCCAAGTGGTACATCCGCACCACGGCGGCCTCCTGGGATTCCAGCAGGCTGAGCAGGCGCTCCGCCTCATCCCGAGAAATGAGGCGATCTTCCTCCGTCCGTTTTCCGGCGGCGCCGTCCGTCGCTTGGGCGGCCGCGTCACCCAGCGTGGCCGCTTGGGCCTTCCGCTGCATCAAGGAACGCACCACCACGCGACGGGCGACGACCGTGAGGTACGCCGCCAGACTGCATTTCCCCTTGAAGTGCCGCAGTACCGCGAAATCGTTTTCCAAAAGAGCCAAGAAGACGTCG
>JAAZNR010000326.1 GCA_012798155.1 Thermogutta sp.
CCTTCCAGCTTGTTGTTCGTCAAATCGGCCGGCACGTCCACGTCCAGGCGGTACCCGCTCAGGGCGTCCAGGTGCCGCAAGCCCTCCGCCGAAACCGGAGTCAGGCGGCAATTCACGCCGTCGGGCCTCACGCTTTCCACCTCCAACCAAAACTCCGGCCACGTTTGCGAATAGACCGTCATGCTCCGCGTCGCCGGCACGCCGCGGGCCATGCCCGAAAAATCCAGCCGTTCGGGATCGACGGCCAGCCGGCTCTTCACGACGCCGCGAATCGTCAGGGTCACGCGTCTGTTTTCCGGGTCGTTGGTCAAGATCACGGCGTGCTGCTGAAACGGCCCGTAATGCCGCTCTTCCAGAAAGCGTACCGTGACCTCGGCCTCCCCGCCCGGCGGGATGGGGTCCGCGGGCACGTCGCCCGTCGTGCACCGGCACGTGGACTCGCCCAGCCTCAACTCCAAGGGGGCCGTCCCCTCGTTGCGGACCTTGAAGGCGTGGACCGCCTCCGTATCGATGTCCACCGCGCCGAAGTTGTGCTCCGGCTCCGGGACCACGACCTTGGGCCGCAAGGCGGGAGCGGCGGCGGGCGGCTCCCCGCCTTCCGTTGTCGCCTTGCCCTGCGCGGCGGTCGCGCGGACGACCGGCACGCCCGGTCTGGATCGCGAGATTCCCACCGCCAGGCCGATCGCGCTGAGCACCACCACGAAAACCGCCACCACGGTCAGCCGACGCAACATGACTTGGACTCCTCCCTTTTCGCCGCGATCACGGGCCGGCGGCCGTCGCCGTGGCGGCGGCCGGCTCTTCCGGCGGTGTCACCGCGGCACGCACTTGCAGGATTTCGACGAACAAATCTTGCTCCTCATGGCGCGGCCTGCCCGGCTCGACCGCCGTCATGCGAACGTCCAGCGACGTCCACCGCTCACCCTCGGTCGCCGAGGCATCCAGCCACAAACCGTTCTGAAGCGGCCGCTCCCGTGCCCGCGGGACCATCCGGCGATAGTACGCCGCCACGGTCTCCGGTCGCGCATGGTCCGCCAGGCGGACGTAACTCAGCTCCACGAGCGGCAGCCGCTGCGAGTCGGCCTCGCCTTGTCCGGGGGAATCCAGGACCAGGGAAGTCGCCCAGGCCGGGCAGTCGGACGAATGCAAGGGGAAGCCGGCCGCCTCTTCCTCCTTCCCGGACCTCCGCCGATCCATGATCGCCCCCTCGCCGAGGCGGCGCATCCAGCCGTCCACCACGGCGTAGGTCTCATCCAACCAGGCTTGATACTCCCAGCGAGTTTTGACTTGCCCCGCGGCCGACGGGGCGAGCCGCATTTCCCGCGGCCGCCGCGGCGCGGCCGCGCCCTTCTTGCGGGGAGCCTCGCTCACGGGTCGCGGACCGTACCCCGCCGCCGCCGAGTCCTGATGTTCCCGCAGCAAGTCCTTCAAGACCGGAATCAGGCCCGGATCCGAGTATTCCAAGGAGGAGAACAGACCGTCGGGTTCCTCGCTCCAGCGTGTCTCCAGCAGTTGGCGGACGGCCGCCCGCGTCTCGGGCAGGGGCACGGA
>JAAZNR010000327.1 GCA_012798155.1 Thermogutta sp.
CGATTCCGCGGTTTCATCCCTTGCGTTCCGCGAAGACCGAGACGTAGGCGGTCCGCTTCATCATTCCATGGTGGACGGTCAATTCGCCGAAGGTCAGTTGAGAGCAATACGGCTTGAGCCAGTCGGCCAAGGTGTCGGGATTCAGTGCTTGCTGCCGCTTGCCGCCCGCCCCTTGCGGCAGGGCCGTCGGCTCGATGACGAGAATGCGTCCGCGCGGCCGAATCACGCGGCAGATCTCGGCGATCGCTTGCCGCGGCAAGAGGGAGTGCGACAGGGCGTCCACGCAAAAACCGCCGTGGAAGCTGCGATCCGGGACGGGCATCCTCAGCAGGCTGCCCTCGACGGTGCGGATGCCGTGCGGGATGCGGTGCAGGGCCTCGGGGATGAAGTCGACGCCGGTCCATTGCAGGTGCGGATAGCGCGCGGCCAGGATCCGCAGATACCTTCCGGTACCGCAGCCGAGGTCCGCGATCACGGCTCCTTCGGCGAAGGCTTGGGCGAAACGGGCGACGAGTTGGAGGCGCGGGTCTTCCGGGTCCAGCGGCTCTTCGCCCGTCCCGCGCAGTTGCAGTTGATACTCGCAGCGGACCTCGGCCTGCACGGCATCCAAGAAGAGCTTGGCGGCCAGCGGCTCTTCCTCGCGATCACCGCCTTTTTCCCCGGCCAAACGGGGCGGGAAACCTCCCGTCGGCAGCCGGCGACGTTCGGCGAATCGCAGGGCGGCCTCGCCGTACTCGGGTCGCAGGTATTGGAACCAAAGGGCGGCCGCCTCCAAGACGGTCGTCGTCAAGACGCTCGCCTCGCCGGGTTTTTCCGGAATCGCGCCGGAAGAGGTTTGCCGCTTTTCCATTTCTTGCAAGGCCTGGCCCGTTTCGTTCCGCCGACCCCACTCCGAATACAACCGTGCCCGGCGGACCCACGAAGAGGACCGTTCGGCGGGATGCCGCCGTTGCCCATGCGACAGCCAATACTCCACGGCGCGGATGCCGGCCGAGGTCCAATCGGTGTCGGGCCAGCGCCGGCCGGCGAGGAGCAGCGGAGTCAGGTCGGGCGGATCGTGCCACAGCGACTCCGGCTCATAATTCCAGTCGCGGCCGCGCGGCGGCAAAACGCGGCCTTCGTCCGTAATCCAGCGGCGCAAGGCCTGGCAGGCGGCTTGCGCCGGCGCTTCGAACTCCGGCAAATCCGGCAGGGCCGAGAGCCAGCCCCGAGCCGCGGCCGCCGTCGCCCAAAACACCGGCTCCGGAGCATGCGACTCCGTCACCGTGCCGTCCGCCTGCTGCTGCGATTGCAGCCATCGCCCGACCTGCCAAGCGGCGTCGCGGACCCCGAAAGTCATCAGGGTCGCCATGCTCCAGCCGGCGGCGAAGAGGATGGGCGGGGCGGGCCGCGGCCGCTCCTCCCATTGACGCAGATGGTAAATCAAGCGCTCGAGCGTGGCTTCCAGTCCGGCCTCGCGATGCCGCCAAAGCCCGTGCCATATCCGCTTCCACCAACCTATCCCGCCGCCTCGTTTTGCCGGCTCATCGTTCGGGAAGGTTTCCGCCGGCGGGGGCGGCTCGCTCGGCGACGCCGCCGATTTTAACGGTTGATCCATGGCCGTCCTCCGATTCTCCAGGCACAGGCCCTTGCAAGGAGTTCGCGTGATGCTCATGATAGGCGGACAAGATCCGCAACTCAAGTTGCGAACCTGCGCGACCGCGCGGTTCGCCGAGCCGGTTGCGGTGGGACCTTGGAACTACAGCGGGTCCCGGCGGGATGGGCGGCCGGATGCCAACGATTGTGCTGCGGTTGCTGCCGCAGGGACGGCTGCGGTTAGCCCTCGGCTTCGGCGCGATCGCGCGGCCGCGCGGTAGGGGTCCCCAGACCGACGAAGGATTCTCTCCCCATGACCCGACGATTCGCGGTGACGTTTGCGGCGTGCCTCTCATTCGCAGTGCTGTTGTGCGGCTGTCCCGCTGGGAAAAAGGCCGCGCCGCCCGGGGCCGGCGATGCCGCGTCCGAGGGAGCGAAGCCCGCTCCGGCCGGCTCGGAGGCGCAGTCAGAAAACGCGGCAACCGCCGAAACCGCGGATGAAAAGGAGCTGGAGCGGAAGTTGACCGAACTGGGCGCCAAGGTCCGCTTGGATGACGACGGGCACATCATTCAGATCGACGCCACGGGCAGCCGCGTGGACGACGCGGTGTTGGCGGAGATAGCGGCCGCCGGGCGGCTTCGGGCCGTCAAGTTGACCGGCCTGCCCATCACGGATGCCGGCCTCAAGTCGCTCGCCGGTTGTTCCGGCTTGAAGAGCCTGGGTTTGGACGATACCCAAATCGGCGATGCCGGTTTGGCCGCCCTGAACGATTGCGAACAATTGGAGGAGGTGTTTTTAACGCGGACGAAGGTTACGGACGCGGGCGTGGAGTCGCTGGCCAAGCACGCCGCCCTCCGCCGCCTCCGGCTCCGCGGCACGGCGATCACCGACGCCGCCATGCGGGTTTTGGCGAAGTTGCCCCAATTGAGCGACCTCGACATCAGCGAAACGGCCGTGGGAGACGCAGGC
>JAAZNR010000328.1 GCA_012798155.1 Thermogutta sp.
GGCGTAAAACGGCACGCCGTATTGGGCGGCCAAATCTCGCGACATGCGGCTGGTCGCGCAATTGGCTACGATCGCTCCGCGGCGGCTTTTCAGTCGGTGATCCACGCAAATCGCCAACGTGTATTCCTCGCCCAAGTACCGCCCCGAGGCATCGATAATCGCCAGCCGATCCGCGTCCGGGTCCTGGCAGAAGCCAATGTCCGCTTGAACCGCTCGAACCGCCTCGCATACGGCGGTCAGATTCTCGGCCAATGGCTCGGGGGGGTGCGCGAATAGCCCGTTGGGGAGGCTGCCCCGCGGGATGACCTCGCAACCCAGCGATTCCAGCAAGGGGATGCCGAGTACGCCGCCCGCCCCGTGATTGGAATCCAGCAAAACGCGATAGCGCTTGTCGCGAATCCGATCAGCATTTACAGTTCGCAGAACGGCCTCCAAGTGCGGACCGATTCTGTTCGGGCAATCCTCCAGCGACCCTACCCGATGGTACTGTTGCCACTCGGGGTCGGAATCGTAGAAGCGGCGGCGGACCTCTTCCCCGAACTCGGCAGGAATCACCCTTCCCTCGGGGGAGAACAGTTTCAGGCCGTTGTACTCGGGGGGGTTGTGGCTGGCGGTGATTTGGACGCCGCCGGCGGCCCGGTAATGTCGAACAAGCACGCCCAGGGTGGGGGTCGCGACGATGTCGGCGTCGAGGACGTGTCGGCCGGAAGCCATCAAGGCGGCCTGCACCGCGAGTTGGAGCATTCGCCCGGTCGTCCGCCCATCACGGCCCACGATGACCGGTCCGGCCGGCGCCACTGCGGCCCAGGCTGCGACGTAACGAACAGCCGTCTCAGGCGACAGATCTCGCCCGATGACCCCTCGCAGGCCCGATACGGAGATGATCAGTTCGCTCATTCGGAAGTCCTTGTTCCAAGCCCCAGCCACTAGGAACTTTCCCAACGCGCACAGTTCTAGCAAAACGGGCCAAGATGTCCAAGCCTGTCCGAAAAAAACGAACCGTCGGCACTATTCCACCGTCTGTATCGATGGAAAGAGGAAAATGGACAGGTTGGCGCCGTCACTAGCGCGGCGCCGGCACGCGGCTGGGGCTTTAGGTTGGCGATTCCAAATCGCGATTCCAAATCGGGTCTTCCAGCGGCGCGGGTATGCCCCTCTTGAGAGACCGGGTGGCGGCAACGTCAGCTCTTGGGTATGCTGGATCAGTAGTGAGGAGCTTTGCACGTTAGGAGAGGAAGTCGCGGCGATCCGCGCCACGGCGACCTTTCCACGCGGGACGAAAACGGATATCTTTCCTACGGGAGTTGGTGAGACTTGGCTGATTGCTTGCGAAAGGCGGGTTGTTTATCGAAATGCGGCAGGTTTTGGAACGCGGCATCCTCTTGACCTAGTCAACCGTTGACCCAGTTCCTTCACGACACCTTCGCAGGAAGAGAAACCACATGAGTTGTGGCAACCCTCGATTCCCACAGCGTCAAGTTCGTCCTACTTCGACAACATGCGAGCCGGACAAACCTATACGGATGGGAAGGACGGATAGCCCCGGCAAGCTTTTTGCCCGATTTCCTCGATCTAGTCACCAGAGGGCGCAGGCGGGCAAGAAGTGGAAGATTTCCATCTGCTACCTCGGTTAGATCGACTCTGACGCCGTTCTTGTCGGCCGGCAGTGCCCGA
>JAAZNR010000329.1 GCA_012798155.1 Thermogutta sp.
CGCCGGCCGACTCGTGGCCGCCGGCGCACTCAAGGACACCAGCGGCGCATCAGACCCGGAATCCGGCGATAAAGACCCGGCCGATGACAAACGCGGGACACCGGCATCGCGGGGAAGCTCTCCCGGCGAGGAATCGATCCGGCCCGCATTGCGTGCCACGGCGGCCCGCGGCAACTCCGCGGCGGCAATCGGCAAGCCCGACCCCGCGCCGCCCACGGCGGGCGGCGATCGCCGGCCGGGTATACCCGCGCTTAGGGGCGCTGCTCCGCGGTCTTCGCCGGGGACCCTCCGACCGGGTGATTGCGGGCTGAGGTCAGCCTCGGCGGCATCCGCAAGGTTTTCCCCGGCCTGCCGCAGCGGACTGCCCGAATCCGCCCGCGGGGCGCTACTGACGCCGGGAGAGGGCGACGGTTCGCTTCGCGCAACACCTTCCGCACGGACGGCGGGAATCGCTTGTGCAGCCTCCGCCGGCAAGGCTTGGGCCGTTTGGGCTCGCGCCGTCGCGGCAAGTTCGGTCCCGGGGTTCAATTCATACGACTCGGAGCGCGGCACCGGCGGCCCTGCCGCCCCCCGCGCAACCGCCTCCAGCGCGGATTCCGCCCCCTGCGTCGCGGCGCCACGGATCGGATCGGTCCGCGACGATCGTTGCGGCGGCGTAGGAGAGGCCTCGAGGTTGCGCTGCGGCGCGGTCGCCGCCACCGCGGCAGCCGCCTCCGCCGCTGAAGCCAAAGTCGGCGAAACGCCGGGCGACGGTCGCGGCGAGGGCGCGGTCGGCGTAACATCCGGATTCATTTCGCTCCGGGCAAGACGCCCTGCCTCCGGTACTTCCGGCCTGGGACGATCATCCGGTTCGCGGAGCGGCGTCCGCGGCTGGAACTCCCGGCTCATATCCCGGCGTGCAACCTCCCCGGGCGAGGGCTGCGGCTGCCGCGCGGGCGGGGCGGGAGCCGGACGAACGGGCGATGCGAGCACCGGTTGATCGGCTTGCGGTTGATACTCGAACTCTTGCCGCTCGGCCGGCCGCGTCCGCGTCTCCGCGCGGTGCGGAGCCGCCAATTCCACGCGGGGAGCAGCCGCCGCCCGAAGATCCGGCGGCGCCTCCGCTTCTTCTACACGATCACGCGTGGGATCCGGGGCCGGCGTCGCTGGGGTCGCGGGCGGCGGAGGCGTCATGTCAGGAGAGGCTTGCGGCGATTCCGTGGGAATCGGCCGATCGTACTCCGACGGCGCACCGTCGGAGTCCGTAGCCTCCGAAAAATACTCCCGCAAGATTACCCGTTCCTCTTCCGTCTCCATACCGACCTCCTCCGCTTGCTGCTGGGCCGCCAGCCGCAAATACTGTTCGTGCAGCATGACCGCCAAGATCATGTGCAGCAGCAGGCTGACGATGACGCAGAACTGCACGCGGCGCGCGGCGCTACCGCGGAGGAGAGCGGTCGCCCAAAACAGCCCCGCCACCAAGAGCGCCACCACGGACAGGCGGAAAATGCCATTGTGCAGTAAGCGGGGGTCCCAAAAATCATCGGTGGTTGCGTAGATCACCCCCGCGGTAAAGGCGGCGAAGGTCACAATCGCCAGATTCACCGGCCAGACTTGCTCATCGAAATCAGCCAACCGATCCGGCACGACCGGCCGAATCACCTGGCGTTTCTTGGGCGGCGGCGGAGGGGGTGAACTCATCGAAGATTGCGCTCGTTTTCTGCTGCGGCGGTCGCGGCGCCGGCGGGGGAGGCGAAGGCGAGGGCGGCAAGCCCTTTACGGCCCGCTCGCGGACGGCGGCCCCTGCCCGCTCCCGCCGCGCTGCGTGGCCAAAAGGTAATCCGAAATATGTGCCTTCTTGCAGGCGTTGATGGCCGTGACCACGGCCTGCAAGCGGCAGTTCTCATCCGCGCGAATCACGACCGACGTCCTGCCGGGATTGCTGGACCAGGCGGACAGCAGCATCTCCTCCAGTTCCGCCCGCCCCATCATCTTGCCGGAAACGAAATAGCGTCCTTGCCGATCGATATTGATGAACAATTCGCGCGGCCGGGCGATCATGGGCTGGGACTCGCTGGCATCCGGAAGCTTGACCGGCAACTCGTGCTCCTCCTCGGCGAACTTGGTCGTCACCAAGAAGAAGATCAACAGATTGAACACGACGTCGATCAACGGCGTCATGGTCAAGGATTCCAGGGCAGGACTCTTGTTGCGGATCGAAATCGCCATAGGATGGAAGGCTCCGGCCCCCGGCTGGGCGTCGAAAGATTCAGACCTTGGCCCCGCTCGTCGGCCCGCTCGATGCGGCCGGCACGACCGGCGGGGGCGGCGGGACCACCGCCTCGTTTTCCACGTCGGAGCGCAAACGCCCCTCGAACCGCTCCAGTTGCGGCAGCAAGCCGAGCAACGCCTCCTCCAGCCGCCGTAGCGAGTTTTGAATCCGGCCTTCAAAGTAGTGGGCCAGGACCGACGCCGGAATGGCCACGCACAAGCCCGCGAACGTCGTCACCAAAGCCGTATAGATTCCCTGGGCCAGCATCTCGGCGCGATTGGCCCCCGGCGGCAAGTGCGACGTGACGAAAAACGCCTGGATCATGCCCTGGACCGTGCCCAGCAGTCCCAGCAGCGGCGTCACGGCGGCCGACAATGTGAGAAATCGCACGTTGGAGTACAAGCGATCGGCTTCGCGCTCGCCGGCTTCCTTCATGGCTTGCTCGACCTCGCTCAGAGGCCGGCCGACCTTCATCAGCATCGCCTTGAGGACGTTGGCCGCCGCCGAGGGGTATTGCCGGCACAGCCGGTAGGC
>JAAZNR010000037.1 GCA_012798155.1 Thermogutta sp.
CGAATTCCTGCGCGATATTCTTGGTCAAGTTGACGACCGCGGCCTTGGACGCGGCGTAGGCGAAGACCCGGGAAAGGGGCAAATGGGATGTGACCGAACCGATATTCAGGACGGCCCCCCCGCCCGCCCCCAACATGTGCTTGATGAACACCTGGCAGGCCTCGAAGACGCCCTTGAGGTTGACCGCCATGATCTTGTCCCAGAGGACCGGATCGGCGTCCAGGAAGGACGTGCCGGCGTTGATTCCCGCGCAGTTGACGAGGATCTCGACCCGGCCTTTGATCTTCAGCGACTCTTCCAACAGCCCTTCCAGGGACCGCCGCTTGGTGACGTCCACCAGGGCGTAGCTCACGCGATCCCCGAACTTGCGGAGGAGATCGACGCGGCGTCGGCAAGCGTCTTCGCCGAGGTCGGCCACGACGACATGGGCGCCCGCGCGAAGGATTCCCTCGGAAATCGCCCCGCCCAATTCGCCCGCCCCGCCGATCACGACGGCGACTTGACCTTCCAGATTAAACAACTCGTAAAGATAGTCTTTGCTCGACATCGAAGTATCCTCTCGCGGAAAGGCATGGGTCCCATCGTATTCAAGCCCGGCGTCCCTGCTCGGGCGGTCGCCGCGCGGAGAGCCAATCGGTATGGAACGGCCCTTGTCCCGGCTTGTCTACCCGCTCATAGGTATGGGCGCCGAAGTAGTCGCGTTGAGCCTGAAGCAGATTGGCGGGCAAAACGGCGGATCGATATCCGTCATAGTACGCGATCGCCGTGGAGAATGCGGGGGCCGGAATCCCCAGTTCAACGGCTGCGCAAACCACGCGCCGCCAGGGTTCTTGCGCCTTTTCCACGGCTTGGCGGAAATACCCCGCCAAGAGCAGATTTTCCAAGTCGGGATTTTCGGCGAAGGCCTCTTTGATACGTTCCAGGAACACCGCGCGAATGATGCACCCGCCGCGCCACAGCATGGCGATGCCGCCGTAATTCAACGGCCAAGCGTGTTCCTTGGCGGCCTCTCGCAGTTGCACGAAGCCTTGGGCATAGCTCACGATTTTGGAGGCATAGAGGGCTTGCCGGACGTCCTCGATGAACTGCTCGCGATCGCCCTGGTAGCGTTGAGGCGCCGGCCCGGTCAGCACGCCGGCCGCCCGGACCCGTTCCTCCTTCATCGCGGACAGATTGCGGGCGTGGACGGCCTCGGTCACCAGCGTGCTGGGGACGCCCAGGTCCAATGCCAACTGACTCATCCATTTGCCCGTGCCTTTCGCCCCGGCCTTGTCCAGAATCTTATCGACAAGGTAGCCGTCGCCTTCGGGATCGCGGACGCTGAAGATGTCGCGCGTGATTTCGATGAGGTAGCTATTCAGCTCGCCCTGATGCCAGCGATCGAAGACATCGTATAGCTCATCGTTACTCAGCCCGAGGACGTGCTTGAGCAGCCAATAGGCCTCGCAAATGAGCTGCATATCGCCGTATTCGATGCCGTTGTGGACCATTTTGACATAGTGTCCGGCGCCGCGCGGCCCGACCCAATCGCAACACGGGATATCGTTGTTCGGTCCGACCTTGGCGGCGATCGCTTGGAAGATCGGGCGGACGAGGGGCCAGGCCTTCTCGCTGCCGCCGGGCATCATGCTGGGACCCTTGAGGGCCCCCTCCTCGCCCCCGGAGACGCCCGTCCCGATGTACAGCAGCCCCTTGCTCTCCACGTAGGCCGTGCGTCGCTCGGTGTCGGCAAAGTGCGTATTCCCCCCGTCGATGATGACGTCGCCGGGCGAGAGGAGCGGGAGTAGCGCGTCGATCAAGGTATCGACGGCCGCTCCCGCCTTGACCATCATCATCACCTTCCGCGGCGGCTTGAGGGCGGCGGCGACCTCTTCGAGGGTACGGCAGGCCACGAAGCGTTTGCCCTTGCCCGGACCTTCCATGAACTTTTCCGTCTTCTCGGTGGTCCGATTGTAGACGGCCACGGTGAAACCGCGACTCTCCATGTTCAGGGCCAGATTCCGCCCCATCACCTCCAAGCCGATGACAGCGATATCACACGTCGGCGTCATGATTCTGATCTCCTTTAGACCCCCATACCGACCCCGGATTGCCTTGCAATCGGAGCGTAGTATTGACCGCGAATGCCATCGCGGCCGTCATGGCCGCGGCTCCGCGGCACGGCTTCACCATGCGTGCCGCCGGAGAAGCCGGTATCCCGGCTTGGGCGAGAAGGTACCCCCTGCCCATCAAATACGGTCCGGAAGGCATCGCCCTCGCTTGGCCTGCGAAACCGAAAGTATAGCGTTTTCAGCGAGCGGCCACAATTCGCCCGGCGCGGCGGCGTGTTAGCCACGAATAGGAATGTCCCCTGATTTTCACAAATAATAGAAATGTCCCCTGCTCGGGGTTCAGGGAACTGCCGAATCGGGCGGCGAAGTGGAGGACGAGCGTAGCGAGTCCGGAACGGCTGGGTGGCTGGGGTCGGAGCGGAGCGAAGCCCCCAGACGCCCCGTGTTCGCGCTGCTTCCACCACCAGCTTACGCCGGTGGCTCATGTCTCGGGGCAATCGCACCACCAGCTTACGCTGGTGGCTCCCGTGCGCCGTTTCTGCTCGCCTTACACGCTTCCACCCGCCGGCTTGCGCCAGCGCCTCAGGCTCAAGTCCGCGGCGGCCTATCAGGAGAGCTGCATGTCGTCGCCGAAATAGTGTTTCCGCGCCTCGGGGTTCTCCAGCACTTCCTGGGGCGAGCCGTGGCAGAGCACGCGCCCCGCGCGAATCACATAGCTGCGATCCGTTACCTGAAGCGTTTCGCGGACCTGGTGATCGGTGATGAGGATGGAGATGCCGCGTTCTCGCAAATTGCGAATGATCGCCTGGATGGCGTCGATGGTGACGGGGTCGATGCCCGTGAAAGGCTCATCCAACAAGATGATTTTTGGCTCGGAGACCAATGCGCGGGCGATTTCCAGACGCCGCCGTTCACCGCCGGAGAGGGAGCCTGCCCGAGACTTGCGGAGGGGGGCCAGGCCGAATTGCTCCAGAAGCTGACGGCATCGGAGCACCCGGCTTTTCCTGTCGAAGCCCAGCAGTTCCATGATCCCCAGCAGGTTTTCTTCCACGGTCAGTTTGCGGAAGACGCTGGACTCTTGGGCCAGGTAACCCATGCCGCCTTCGCGGGCGCGGCGGTGCATGGGCCATTGGGTTACGTCCTTGCCCAGCAGATAAACGGTGCCTTCGTCGGGGCGGATGAGGCCGCAGGTCATGCGGAAACTGGTGGTCTTGCCGGCCCCATTGGGTCCCAGCAGGCCGACGATCTCGCCCGGCCAGACCTCGAAACTGACGCCGTCCACCACCTTTCGGGGGCCGTAACTCTTGACGAGACCGCAAACCGCCAAGACCGCCCCCGGCGTGGGACGGATATGGGGGGAGGCTTCGATCTCTTCCGTGCCCCAAAGCGCTCGCAAAAGGCTCATGAGTTCCGTCTCTTGAGATACCCCTTTTCGCCCATCCGGCCGCGGCCGCACTCGGAAAGACGCACCCACGCGCCGATCAGCGAACGATCCGCATATCGCCGAAATTCGGAAAAAGGGGAAAGGGGACCGACGTGCCCGGCAAATGGTTCAGAGCATGAGGCCAGATGACGGCCAACGCCTTGCCGACCAGCAATTCTCGCCGTACGAAATGTTCCTTGGTCCAAAATCGCCCGTCCTCGCTTTGAGCGCTGTTGTCGCCCAATACAAAGAACTGATCGTCCTTCAGGTCGAATTCCAGGGAATGTGCGGTGGCAAAGAAATCCCACTGCTCGGGATCGGACATCACCTCGGCGACCATTCTGCGAAAGCGTTCCATGGCGTCGCTGCTCCAGATGACTTGGGCGTAGGGCGATTCGCTCCAATCGAAGTCGTGCATGAACGACCGCGAGCGTGCATCGTGGGCGATGTAGTAGATGTCACGAAAGACTTTGAGATGGCGAACTCGTACGTCCGCACCCCGCGCCCCGATCCGAATAGGCCGTTCGAGATCGGCCCGCGTCGGACCATGCCAAGCGTCGCGATGGTACGGCAAGAGGCTCGCTTTGCCGTCCACCCAAAGGACAAGCTGATCGTCCACGTTGGCCAACCGCACCAGATGGCGCCCCGCTCCCCGAAACGAGGTGGCGAACGAAGCAGGATCGCTCTGCTGTTGCTGCGTGTCGAGCGTGACGCCGTCGCCCACGGCTTCCAGCCGAGCATCTCCGCTGACGGCGTGGATCACGGCACGGAAGACCCGCCCGCCTTTCACCAGTTCCACCCGAAGCTCACCGCCGCTTTGCACGTTTTCCAGTTCCACCTCGAATTCGACGGCGATATCCCCGACCCAATGCAGACCCAGTTGATCGCCGCGGGGAGGGCTGACCGGCGCAAAGGGCGTGTCTTCCGATTCGTTGGTGTTGTAGGATACGAAGTCGCTGATGAGCTGGGGTTTGGCGGAGGCGGCGGCAATCGGTCGGCCTTCCGTAATCGCCTGCCACACATCCCAGTCGGGCACGATGTGGCGGTAACGAAGCCAGGCGATGTCCTGCTCGGGCGCGCGGCACTCCCATTCCCGCTGGGCGGCATCCAACCGCCACGCCGACCCGCCTCCCGCAACGGGGGATCCGTCGTTCGACCAGCGTTCCGGCCAACCCGCTTCGAGAAGAATCCGCGACGGCTTGTCGTCGTCGTAAACCGGTTGCAGCACGGCCAGAATCTTTTTGGGCGGCTTGCGCGCAATGGAGAACTCGCCGTCGCCCTGCTTCTTGATAAGAATGTCGCCGTGAAAGATGCGAACCGTTTCGTTGGGAAGTCCGATCAGCCGCTTGATGAAATTGGTCGTGGCGCCGCCGGGATACTTGAAGACCACGACATCCCAGCGTTTCGGCTCGGCCAAATGGTAGGCGTACTTGGAGACCAGAATTCGGTCGCCCTTGAACGACGGGGTAGTCGGCTTGCCGGACCGGTTCGACCCCAGCGGCAAGGTGTGGCGGCAATTCGGACAAGTGCCCCCGATCACCCAGCTACCGGTGGGTCGATTCGTGAGCTTGTCCACCTCCTCGCTGGCACCGACTTGAAAGCGAAATCCGCAGGTATCGCAAATCACATCCTTGTGCCGCCCCATCAAGGTGGGAGCCATCGATCCGGTGGGGATGACGAAGGCCTCGGCCTCGAAGGATCGAAAGAGGAACGCCAGAACCAAGGCGATGGCGACGGCCTCAACCACCTCGCGCAACCAGCCGATTTGCCCGCCGGACTCCTTCCCGGCTGCTTTCACCGAAGAAGCCGCCTCTCTCTGGGATCGCTTGCCGGTCTTTGCGGAAGGCTTTCCGCGGCCGACTTCAACAACCGGCTCGGAGGCCCTCGAGAAAAACCGGCCGAAACGAGCGAAGACGTTATTGGAAAGCTCACTCATGATCGCTTATCAATCGGGGGTCCTTGCGCGGGCGGATCGCCAGGGCGGAGCCGTTACGATCGCGCCATGCCCCTCGGTCGGAGCCGACGGCCGCCGTGCCCACTTGAAGGGGGCGGGCAAGCCTGAACGTCATGTTTCCGCGGCAGCGTCGAACTTTTTTCGCGGGCCGGGGCATCCCTTTTAATATACCCGGTTCGTGAAGGCCGGGAAACACTGATGTTCGTAATCCGAGCCGTTTGCGCTGCGGGAAGGGGAGCGCAATATGGAGCATTCAGCCGCCGATGGGACTGCAACCGGCAGTACTTCTAGAGGTTGCATCGCAACCGGCTCTCGTAATCCCCCGGGGAGGGCGGCCGAGGCGGCACGGCAGGATCGCGGAGTGGGCCCTCCTACTTCGTCGGCACGCCTCGCTCGCGAAGATAGGCCTTGAGCTGGGGGATGTCGATGATGTGAAAATGGAAGACCGAGGCGGCCAAGAGGACGCCGGCGCCGGCTTGCACGGCGTCGTAAAAGTGCTCCAATTTGCCCGCCCCGCCCGAGGCCACGATCTCCGCCCCGGTTTCCGCTCTCAGCAGCCGAATGATCGGAAGATCGTAGCCGGTCTTGGCGCCGTCGCCGGCCTTGCTGGTGGGGAGTAACGTGCGAACGCCGTATCCGGCCGCGCGTTTTGCCCATTCCACGGCATCCGCACCGGTCGCGGTCCGACCGCCGTCGATGTACACCTCGTAACCGGAGGGCAACCGAGGATTGCGGTCCACGTCGATGGCCACGGTAACCTTTTCGGCCCCGAACTCCTTGACCATTTCCTCGATCAGGCTCGGATTGCGAAAGGCGGCACTGCTCGTGGAGACCTTGTCGGCGCCGGCGTTCAAGACGGCGGCGGCGGAAGCCAAATCGGAAATGCCGCCCCCGACCGTGAAGGGAACGGTCGTGACCTCGGCTACACGGCGGACAACGTCCAGCAACGTCCCGCGATTCTCGACGGTGGCCGTGATGTCCAGCAGGGCCAATTCATCCGCTCCCGCCTCGCAATACGCCCGAGCGCATTCCACGGGATCACCGGCATCGCGGATGTCCACGAAATGGACGCCTTTGACGACGCGGCCGTCGCGCATATCCAGGCACGGCATGATGCGAACCGGTTCCGACATGGCGGGGATTCCTTGTTGGATATTGTTGGATATTGCCTAATTTTACTGCGCAGGATAAAAAGCTGGGCAAGCTGGGGTACGCAGTTTTGTGGGTCTGCGTAAGATCGGTAAGCCGGTTTCGGCGATCCTGCGCAGTAAAACTAACAGTTGGATATTGCTCAACAGGAGACGGCGAGCGACGAAGGCAAAAACAAAAGTGAATCCAAAACTGTTCGCGCTCGTACAGAACTCGCAAAACTGCATAGACTCTAAGCCCGCGACGCCTGACGCGACCGCTAGCCGTGGACGCTCGTTCACCCGGATTCTTCCGTCCAGGGCGGGTTGACGGGCAATCGGCGATCGAACTCCGCCAACAAGGCTTGCTGATAATCGCCGGCAAAGGTCCCTTGCAGGAAGCGTTGCAGGCCCTCCTCCAGGAATCGCCGCCAACTCGTTTCCTCGTCGCCCGGATTGATGGGGAAGAAGAGCGCCTGATTGGCAACCGCGGCCTGATAGTCTCCGGGGGCATCGCCGACCATCAGGGCACGTCCGGGCGGATACTTGGCGGCCAAACCCAAGAAGTCCTTCTTCGTTCCGCTCTCTTGTCCCAAAATGGCACGGACGTAGACGTCCAGCCCGTGTTCCTGCCACTCCCGCCGAAGGGCCTCCTCCGGGGTTGCCGAAACCACCAGAATGTCGGCCTTGTCGGCCAGGGCTTGCAGCGACTCGCGCACGCAAGGGAATGGGGGGACGCCGTGAACCATCCACTCGACGCTACGATTGACGGCCTTCGACCATTCCAGGGCCTGCCCCAATTCCGCATCGCCGGATTCGGCCACTGCCTGTTCCAGGGCAGGGTTTCCCAGCTTTTTCTCCCGTTTCATCCATTGCATGAGCGATTGGGGGAGTGGAATCGGGACTCCCCGGGCTTTGACCTCCGGGCGTCTCCGCAGGCGTTGCAAGGTCTCGATCAGGGCGGGAAAGCGGTTGATGCCGCGGCTCTTGGAATAGAGGTTGACGAACTCCGCCGCCTCCCGCGCATACTTGCTGACGCCCTGCAAATCGTAGTAGTAGATGATATTTGGAATGAAGCATTCCTTGTGCTTCAGCTCCATCGTGTCGAACGCGCAGCCGTCGGAGTCGATACCCACCAGAAAATCGTGCTTCGGCGTCCAATCGAACATGGAACCCTCATTCTCGCTTGCGAACGGCCTTCCACCCTCCGAATCGGGTCGGCCTCGAATCGGTTCACGCTGATATTACCGCCGATCGGACGTTGCCGCCAATTGTCACGTTGATCGGACGTTGCCGCCAATGGTTACCGCCGATCGGACGGCCCGCCGGAAATCCAACCGGCTGTCGCCTAGCCTTTGCGATCCATCTGCGGCGTGTAAGCCGGGAGCTTCTTTTCGGCGAAGATCGGCTGCAAGCGGGTCATCCGCTGCCGTCCGTCGCACATGGGCAGCGTCAGCATGTCTTCACCGATGAGCGGCCGGGCGTATTTCACGAAATCATCGGTCACATCGGTCCCGCTGGGAGCGATCCACCGGGCGGGGAACTTTCGCTCGCTGTTGGCGACCTCGGGCAGCGGCACCTTGTCGTAACGCACGGTGTACGCCGGTCCGGGATTGCGGAGGATGGTGGCCATGAAGCCCGAGCTGCCGTCGGCAGCTAAGGCGGCCGCGACGCGGCCAACATTGTATGCCTCCTCCAAATCCACCGTCGATGCGTAGGCCATCGAGTGCCTTTGATCGGTGCCGGGTACGTTCCCCCGAGCGGCCCCCTTGGCGGCCAGGCCTTTTTCGTTCAGGTAGTTGACGAGGATTTGCGCCACGGTCAGTTTGCTGGAACTGAACGAAGTGTGGCCGAAGGCGTCCTTGATCTCGCCGACGTCCCCCACATGGAAGCCTTCGCTGATGACCACCAAGCAGCGGCCGCGTTTCCGCAGCATATCGTTGACTTCGTCGGCAATCCGTTCCAAGGGACACGGGCGTTCCGCCAAGTAGATGAGGAGGGGCATTTCGCGATTAGGATCAGCCAGGCGGGCCGCCGCCGGAATGAAGCCGATCTTCCGCCCCATCGCCTGCATCACGAGGACCGGGTCCGCCGGGCAGGAACCCCCGTTTTCCTCGTTGGCGTATTGAATCATGTGCGTCCAATACTTGGCCGTGGATCCGTAACCCGGCGTGTGATCCACCAATCGAAACTCGGAGTCGCCTACGTCGTTATCGATCGTCTTGGGGACTCCCACGGCCACAAGGTCCAGGCCTCGCTCGTGGGCAAGCCGGGCGATCTTGTTGGCCGTATCCATCGAGTCGTTGCCGCCGATATAGAGGAAATATCCCACGTTGTGAGCGCGGAACACGTCGATGATGCGATCGAAATCCTCCGTTTGAGCCGGCTTCAACTTGTAGCGGCAGGTCCCGATGGAGCCTGCGACGGGGGTGTAACGCAACAAGGCGATCTCTTCCGGCGGCTGCGAAGAGAGATTGATCAGCTCCTCCTTCAACACGCCCTCGATGCCGTGCCTGGCCCCGTAAACGGTGCCGACGGCATCAAAGTCCCGTGCCGCCTCGATGATTCCGCGCAGGCTGTTATTGATGACGGGCGTCGGCCCGCCGCTTTGGGCAACCACCAGATTTCTCTTGGCCATCTTCTTCCCCGTTCCTCAACCCCTTTCCCCGCTCCTCAACCTCTTTTCCCGTTCTTCAACCCTTTTTCCCGTTCTTCAGCCCCTTTCTCCAATCCCTTCCTCCGCCCTTCAGTCCCTTTCCCTGTTCGTCAGTCGCCTTCACCGGAATTGGTTTGCCGCCAAAGTCTGTCATCCCGGCCGCCGGGTATCCGGCTTGAGACCTCCCAAAAACGCAACCGGGGCTAAACGCCGCATGACCTCGCCTTATCGGTCGCCGAGAGCATCGCAAAGACGGCAAGCCCCCATTTTATCGGTGAAAAAATACGCCCACAATGGGTGGGCGCCCGGCGCCCTCGGGGCGATCATCCGCAGGCGGAAACGCACGTTCTCAACGACAATTCGTAGCCGATTCGCTTCAAAGCCAGGTTGGATCGGCCCGTCCTCGACCCGCTTTCCGAGGTCGGCTTTCGATACCGGCAACCTCAGCCCGGAGACAACCCGGCGACCCTAACCTGAAGACGTAGCGGCAATCTCAGCCCGGAGACGATACCGGCAATCTCACTCAGCCCGGAGACGGTAACATGCAACAATGGATTCCGGTTCTCGGTCTGTTCACGATGATCTTCTTGGCTTGGCTGGGTTCCGAAAACCGTCGCCGCATGAATTGGCGCCTGATCGTGAGCGGGCTGCTGCTGCAACTACTCATGGCGATGGTACTGTTGCGGACGCCCTTGGGGCATGCGGCCTTCACGGCGGCCCGATCGTTGATCGAGCGATTGCAGTTCTTCGTCGATCAGGGGTCAAGCTTCGTCTTCGGCCCGGAGTGGCAACATCACCATTTCGCGTTCAAGGTTTTGCCGGTCATCATCTTCGTCTCGTCCCTGACGGCGGTGCTGTTTCACCTCGGCATTCTGCAGTGGTTGGTTCGGATCATGGCACACATTATGGTTTGGGTCATGGACGTATCGGGAGCTGAATCGCTGGCCGCCTCCGCCAACGTTTACGTCGGGATGACGGAGGCCCCGCTGGTCATCCGCCCCTATCTGGAAACGATGACCCGGTCGGAGCTGATGGCCATGATGACGGCAGGGATGGCCACCATCGCCGGAACGGTCATGGCGGCCTACGTCACCATGGGCGTCGACGCCGGCCACATCATGACGGCATCCCTGATCTCGGCGCCGGCCGCCCTGGTATTCGCCAAGATCATGGTCCCCGAGACGGAAGACTCCCCGACAAA
>JAAZNR010000330.1 GCA_012798155.1 Thermogutta sp.
GAGAACCGGGAGACTTCCCGTGAACGGTTACCGAAAAACGAACCGAGTTCCCGCCCGTTGTTTGCCTTGGGGATGCGTACGGAAGACAATGTGTTCTATAAGTTCTCTCGGTGAACGGTTGCGAATCGACTTTCCGCCGAGAAAGCGGAATTGCCCCGGCGGGTGACTCATGCCAGTGATGATGGCCGACCACGAACACCACGGTTGCAAGTCCACCTCCCGTCTAGCATGCCGGGCGCTGATGGCCACACTCGGCGTACTGTGGGCGACGGTCATGATCCCCCTGGCCGCCCACGGCGGTTTTGTTTGCGATGACTGGATGGTGCTTTCGCACGCCGCCGAGCATCCTACATGGTGGGCCGACTATCGCTCGTGGTTTCCGCTTTTTGCCGCCCGTCCCCTGGCCCCCGTCTTGCTCGCAACCACCTCTACGCTTCTTCCAGGCTTACCTGCCGCTTACATTGTCATCCACTTGCTTCTTCTGGGTTCGGCGATGGCAATCGTCGGTCTGATTTGGCGGCGATTCTTCGGACTCGGCGCGGCGGCGGGCTTCTTCATCTTGGCCACGTTCCCTAGCGTCGCCTCGACATTGGTCTTTTCGCCGGGAATGCAGCAGCTTGCCTCCGCCGCATATCTGATTTGGGCGATCTCAATGTACCTGACGGTTGCCGCCGCCGAAGCGAACCCTCTCCGTCGCCGTATCGGCCTGGCAACGGCGGCCGCCGTACTTTTACTGCTAGGACTGATCCTGTACGAGATATTCCTTCCGCTGCTTCTGATCCAGTGGGCGGTGCCGCTCGCGATTCGCTTGGAAAAGGCTGAAAGCAACCGCGGGGAGTCGGCCCGGACCTTCGCGTCAGTCTCGCGCCGCGACGCCGCCTTTTGGGCGGTGATGATCGCCGTGCCGGTCGTGATCGCCGCGATCTTGCAAAAATGGGTATTCCCCGCGTTCGCCCCGGACATGTCCCGGCTGCAATTCGGTGGGCCGGGAATGGCGATTCGCGCCGTTGCCTATTGGTTCACGGCCGTACTGGTCCAGCTTCCGCTGCTGTGGGCGGATGGCATCTCGCGGTTGACCCAGGGATGGGATTGGTTGACCCTAACGGCGGCCGCGGCGTTCCTGGTCGCGCTTTTTTATTACCTGCGCTCCTGCCTCTACGAGGCGCGTCCGGGCGACTCCTTCGGCCAAGCGGCGTGCCTGCATGAGCCGGCGTCGCGCCGCGGATGCGAGCCTGATCAAGCGGCCCGCCTCCTGCGAATCACATGCTGGGTCGCCGCGGGCAGTTCGATCTTTTTGTTTGTCCTGTCGAATGCGTACGCCGCCGTATTCGGATACGACAACCGAAAGCTGTCGAGTTTCTGGACGGCCTGTGCCTTGGCCGTCAGCGCCTATCTGGGGCGCAACCCGTCTGCGTTTTGCCGCGGCGGCATCACATCGGGAGGAGTGATTTTCTTCTGCGTCTTCATCCTGAACACGACTTCGTTCCTCATTCAAAGGAACAATTACCTGTTGTCGTGGCACATGCAGCAGACGATTCTAGAGGATCTGGCAAGCTCGTTGCCGCCGGACCATGGTCGGCCCATCACGGTCTTGGCCGCGGTCCCGCCCGTGGTGCCCGGCAACTACAACGACGAGTGCGTGTTCACGCGGCCGTGGGACATCGGCAATGCGGCGCGAATGCGAACGGGGGGCCGAATCCGCGACGCCGCGCCGATCTATCCGTGGCTAATCCGCCAGGATCGTGTTCGCTTTTCATCGGACGCCGTCACCATCGACGACTTGTGGACGGCAAAGTACGAGGAAGGTTTTTGGCTGTTCGGGTGGAGGCCGGCGGGCGCAAAGGTACGGCCGATGACCGGCCGTTTTCTTGGAATGCCGCTCCTGCCGGCGTACCGTTACCGCAAGCCGGACGCGGTCATGACGTGGATCCCCATCGACTCGCAGGAACGGTTGCAATCCGCGCTCAGCGATTGGTTCGCACATCAGGGGCATGAGGAAGAGATGTCGCGATCGGCGGTCGTGACGCAGACGGCCGCCGAGTGGTTTCGCGAACGCTTTCTGGGCAAACCCGCGAACGATTGCCGGAAGGGAACGGAGAAGCCCCGAGAGCGAGGCCGTTGAAACGCAAGTCCGTTTGACCATCACCCTGCCACGAGCACCAGAAACTGAACCGCCCGCCGTTGAGGCGGGCGGTTCATTCTCGTTATTGTTCGTTGCGGCCGCGGCGAGCATCCCTGGCGGGTGATCGCCATCAGGCGTTCGCGGCGGGCGGGGCCTTTTTCTTGGCCGGGGCTTTCTTTACCGCCTTCTTCGCGGGGGCCTTCTTCACGGCCTTCTTCACCACCTTTTTGGCCGGCGCTTTCTTTACGGCCTTCTTCGCCGGGGCCTTCTTCGCGGCTTTCTTCACCGCCTTTTTGGCCGGGGCCTTCTTCGCCACCTTCTTTTGGGCCACCTCGGGAACCTCCTGTACTGAGCCTCTCGGCATCGTCCGCACCTCTCTACTGCCACGTGAGAAGTTGCCGACTCCGCCCTTCCTCGAAAAACCGGACACCACGTACCGGCGCCGCATCCGCAGCGGCCTTGTCTCGTCCGTCGTATCGTGCATTCCTTGCGTGTGACGTTTGCAGGTGACAATCCTTCATGCAACTCTGCGGCACGTCCGACTACGCACGACAACTTATGTCATAATGTTATCGTCTTCTTCGAAACTTGCAAGTTGGCTTTCGTACGATTGCCGCGTTATGCGATGGAAAAGCCGCATCACGAGCGATCCATGGCAACACGCAATGCGGACGATTGCCGCATGTCGCGCGACGCGCACGTAATCGAAGGCGAACATCTCACCGCGAGACCTCGAAAAAGCCGAAAAACAACGCCCTTTTCAACATTGGACGGGACGTGCTCTCTACCGCCACGGACCCCGTCCCGCGCTGCCGTTGACGCCCATGCACAACCGTGACAAGATTGAGTTTGCGGTTCGACAAGCGACGCATTCCAAGGCCGACGACGATGAATACTCTGCGGAACCTTCTCTGGATTCTTATGGCCGGGCTGATCTTCTGGCTCATCGGTCTCGGTATCGTTCTCGCCGTTTCGTCGGTGTTGCAGGCGGTGGGCGATGCGTCGGGCGCCTCGGTTGTGCGATACATCGCCTTGGGCGTCGGCGTCATGGCGATCCTCGATCTGGTGATGCTGGTCATCCTGCTCGCCTTGTCGCTTTTGACGCGGCCCGACGGTGATGCCTGAATCTCGGCGGTGCTCTCGATACGGGCCTCGTCGCCGGCCGACGATTGCGGAGGGTTTCGGCGAAGCCGACGTGATGCCTGAGGAGGTGCGGCGTGATCCTCTCTTTTCCTTCTACTGCGTTCCTTCTACTGACCGCAAGCCGGCAGATATAATCAACGGACGACGCTATCCGTTTTCCATCCCATCGGGCTGAGGCACTTGCGCGAGATTTCAAGACTTCGGCCGGGGAAAGGTTTCTCGTAACGGAGCGGACCCTTGAGTTCGGATCAGCCGCGCGAAAAGACCTTGCAAGAGTCGAAAGGCCCCCCCCTGCCGCCCCCCTTGCCCGAGGCGCAACGCCGTGCCAAGCCGCGCGAACCCGCGGCGACGCGGACCGGCACGCCCCACCGCAAAGAGGAATCGGTCGAACGAGCGAAGACCGACGTTGCGGCCGAGACGATGGAGTCCTTCAGCGTCGACGATTCGGCCGCGGTCGTATCCGTCGCCTCGCCCATCGGCCGGCTTCGCGGTAAAGCGGAAAATTCCGATTACGTGCTCATCAGCCGACGAAGGATTCAAGCCTATGTCCTGCTCTTGATGGGCACGGGTTGCGTCGGCTTCATGGTGGGTCGGGGCACGGCCGGTTCTCACCGCTCCTCTTCGGCGCCGGCGTCCGGTTCCGCATCGCAGACCGCGGCCGGCATCTGGCTGACGGGCTACGTGCATTTCGCGGCCAAAGGAAAACCGGTGGCGGCCGATGCCGGCGCCGTGGTCATTGCCTTGCCCCTTCATCCGCCTGAAGAACGTTTGGCGGTCGAGGGGTTTCGCCCATGGAATACCAGCCTCGCCTTGCGGAAAGAGGCCACGGATCAAGTAGCGGCTCTGGGAGGCGCCTTCGCCACGGCGGACACGGACGGCAATTTCAATCTTGTGGTACCGCGACCCGGCGAGTATTACCTCCTTATCGTTTCCAACAAATTGGCAAGGCCGGCCGCGGTCACGTCCCGCCCCAACCGCGGGATCGACGAATTGGACCTCAAGGGCATGGCGCGGTACTTTGATCGGCCCGCCGACCTGATCGGCCCGCAGGCCTACCTGTGGACTCGCGTGGAAGTTCAGTCGGGAATGTCGCCTCTACGGCACGTCTTTCAAGAGGGGGATAACCTGGGGCTGGATCAGATCGGCCTGCCCTAACCGGGGCCTGAGCGGTCTAATTGCGCGCCGGCCCTGCGGCGAGTCCGTCATCCCACCGCCCGTGGAAATCACCGAAGAATACCTCTCGCACGACGAGTTCCCGCCGCGAGCCGTGCTCGTTGCCGAGTGCCGTGGGCTTGAACGATCCCTCCTGTGCACGAATCTCGAAAAGGACCATGTCGAGTTCGGCACCCGTTTCGATCCGAGCCGGCGCGAGGGCCAGTAATTCCGCGGGGTTTTCCACCGCCATGGCCAAGGCATCATTCCAGGAAATGCCCGTAAAATCCATGACGTTGACGATGCCTTGCCCGATCGGTCGTGAGGCCCCGGCCAGCAGCGTCCTTTGACCCGCGATGACCAAACGCCCGTCCTCCAGAACCTCCAGCGGACAGAGATCCGTTTGGTACCGTCCGGGGGGCAGTCCCGCCATGCCCGATAGATCGCTGATCAAGATGCACTTCTTGGGCGATTTTGCCCGCACCGCGACCTTCACGAAGGCGGGCGGCAAGTGCCGGCCGTCCACAATCAAGCTGGCCCGCAGCCGGTCC
>JAAZNR010000331.1 GCA_012798155.1 Thermogutta sp.
CGCAAAACGGCCTCCAATTCGGCGGGGGTGAAGGGGGTATCCTCGGCATCCGGTTGACCGGCCGTCACCCGGTGCCGATTCCGCTTGGCCGTCAAATCGATCTTATAGGGATTGGCCAAGTAGGCCATCGTCCACAGCGTTTGCGGCTGCGTGTAAGTCGGCCGCCCACGGAGGTCCAGACCCACTTCCAAGGCCCCCATCATGTCGGGCGGACTGCCGTAGGCCGTCGCCGTTCCCGGACCGAAGGGTGCCCAGAGCGTCTGTCGCCAATCGTCGGGATACAGGAAAAACTTGTTGACCAGGAGCGGTGAAATCTGGCCGGTGATCCCTGCCGCCGGAAAGGGGGGCGGCGGCGCCAGCCAGAGCAGGCGTTCGCCGTAGCGTCCGGCCAACGGCCCGGTCGGCGGCGGGACGTCTTGTCCGATGAAGATGCGAGCGTAGGCGTCCCGCCAGACCGGGTCCGCGCCGCTGCTCCCCGTCAGCACCTGGAACAACGGTCCCGGATTGATCTCGGCCGGTCCGAAGCCCAAGCCTCGCACCCATCGCTCAAGGGCTTTGGCCGCTTGACCGGCCGGCAAGTTCGTGGGCGGGAGCATGATGTCGCCCTCGGGCAACGTGTCGCCCGTCGTATCGCCGCCGGAGGCCAACAGCCAGGCGGCACCCTCCGGCACGCCGTCCACATTCAACGTATCGTTTTGGTAATACCGCTCATCGGTTTGCACGAGCGAACCGTGCGCGTTGAGATTCAGTCGGCCGTCCAAATCCACGCAGAGAATGGAGGCCAAGGGCTTGTAACGCCGGCCGTCCGGCAACGTCCGTACCGGCAGACCAACGTCCACCCAGATGCCGTCCGGCACGCCGTCGCCGTCGTTGTCCACGTCCCACGGGCCGCTCAACTCGCCCACGAAACGATCCACTACTCCGTTGCCGTCGGAATCGGCGGTCGGGCCGTCGAGGTAGTCCGGGTTGCTGCCGTCGAAGTCGGGGTGGAACACGCGCTGCGGACGGAGGATGAACTTCCGCTTGAAGCGGGCGATTTCCACCTGGAGCGCGGGCGGCAAAGCCAGGCTGGGGTCCTCGGGACGCAGCAGCGCCCGAAACCGCTCTTGCGGGTCGGTGATCGCACCCCAATTGATGCCCGGCACCCGATCATTGACGGCCTGATTGAACCAATAAGCAGTCAACGCGACGCGGTGGTAGGAAGGCTCGGGCACCCGCACGTCACCGGTTGCCGGGTCCTGAACCACCATCGCCATAAACATGTTTTGATAATCCGGGGCGTCGTAGTCCTCGTTGGCCGAGAGGGGGCGGTCGTCGGTCGTACCGGGGACTCCATCCGCTCCGGCCCAATAGTTCAAAAAGCTCCCGTCGGAGGGGTTGGGAAGCAGGGCGAAGGGCAGCCCGTTGCCGTCGGCGGCGGCCAAGGTCGCGGACTCGTCGTAGCCCAAGCCCGTCCCGCCGAACGGATCGCGATTGACAACCGCCCGGAGCGTGTAGCCTTGCGCCAGGACGTCGGCAATCCAGGCGGGAGAAACGGTCTCCGAAAAGACCAGCCACTGCCCGGTCGCGCCGTCGTAGTCCACGATTCGCCCGGTCTCGCCGGCCAAGGGCGAGTTGGCGAAGGTCAGCAGCCCGCCCACCCAGCGCTGCGGATTGCTGCCCGTCAACGGATTGACCGCCCACATTTGCCCGGTCCCCGCCGGCGGCGAAGTAAACGTCAGATTCCCTTCCAATGCGGCGTCGCCGTAAATGTCTTCCAGCAAGCTGTGGCACCAGACGGCGGAGGTGGGATTGTTGCTTCCCCGCACGACCTGCATCAAGACCTGATAAAGGGTCTTTTCCGGCGGATCGTACTGGACCTGGTGCAATTTGGC
>JAAZNR010000332.1 GCA_012798155.1 Thermogutta sp.
CCCTGCTCGAGGCGGAGGATGTCCTGCGATCATCGCCGGCGGGTTCGCGGGGTATCGTCTTGCGGTCGGCGGGCATCTACGGCCCCGGCCGAATTCCGTTGCTTGCGAATCTCCGCGCGGGGCTTCCCTTAACAGGGGCATCCGAGGCAGTCATCAATTTGATTCACGTGGACGACACCGTAACGGCCATATTGCTGGCGACCGGCAAGGCCGCCCGTCCCAACTTGTTCAACGTCTCCGACGGACATCCCGCAACCCGAGCGGTTTTTTACTCGGAACTGGCGCGGCTCCTGAGTCTCCCCGCACCCAAGTTCGGGTACCCATCCCAGCGGCGTGAGTCCGAAGATTTCGAAGGAACGTCGGGCACAGCTACAGCCCGTGGGACGGGGCGCAAGCGGGTGTCGAACGACAAGATTTGTCGGGAACTGGGGTTCTCCTGCCGGTATCCAAGTTACAAGGAAGGCCTCTTGTCCATCGTACGGGAGGGCTTGGCCGAGGAGGCGTCGCGAGATCGGGTATAATGCAATTAGGCGATGCTCCGAAGATATGCAATTAGGCGGTGCTCCTAAGCGATGCCCTGAAGATGCAGGAGCACTTCGGCAAGAATAATCGGTTTTCGCGTCCCGTGGCACGGGAATTCTCGACAGTCGTCCGTCGATTTGGACGTCGGGAAATGTGACTGAGGCTGCTTATGGCCGGTTCCGACACCGCTCCGGCAATTCCGTCCGCGACTTCATCCCTTCGCGCCGAGCACGACGACTTGGAGCGGCGGATCGAAGAGCGGATCCGTCGCGTGGGGCGGCGGATCGGCTGGGTTGAGCTGTCCTGGCGGCTCGTGATTTGGCTGGTCGGGGTCGTCGGCTTCGTACTGGTTCTTACCGCCTGCGATCAGTGGTTGTTTCCAAAGGGAATGCCGGACCCCCTCCGCTGGACGGCCTGGATTCTTCTGGCCGGACTTTCCGCGGCATGGCTCGGGCTGGCGGTCGGACCTTATCTGTTGCACCGAATACACCCCCTGTTTGCCGCCTACGTGTTGGAAAAGGCGGTCCCCGGTCTGAAGCACGCCGTAATGGCGTTCTTGCTCTTGCGGGAACGGCGGCAAGACTTCGAGCACGACCCGCTTTCCAAGCACGTTTTTCTGGGGCTGGAGCAAAAGGCGGCGGCCACCGTCGAAACCGTACCCTTGGATTCCGTCGTGGACCGCGGTCAAGTGGTGCGTTGGGCCGCGGTTCTTACCGCCGTGATTGCCGCCTTCTGCCTGTATGTGGTTCTGTCTCCCAAAAACGCCCTGGTCTCTACCGCCCGCGTGCTGGTCCCCTGGGCCGACATCGCGCCGGCGACGCGGGTACGGATCGAGGATGTTTCGCCCGGCGACGCCGAAGTTACGATGGGAGATCGGGTCGCCGTCACGGCCGGGGTGTTCGGCCTGCGGAGCGGCGAGGAGCCGCGACTCCGCTTTTCCACGGCGGACGGACAGTTCCTCGACCAGGTCATCCCCCTGCGACCTGCCGGCGGTGACCCATCGCGGTTTTCCGCCGAACTGTCCCCGGCAATTCAATGCGAGACCGTCTATCGCATCGAGGCGGCGGACGCCGAAACCAGGGAATTCCGCATTCGCGTCCTTCCACCCGTGCGGTTGGAGCTTCGAAGCGTTGATCTAGAATATCCGCCGTACACTCGTCTCCAGAAAAAGACGTTGATCGGCACGGGCGATATTACGGCGCTCGAGGGGACTCGGGTCACGGTCGTCGCCCGAAGTTCCGTACCCTTGACAGCCGCGGAGATCGACCTAGACGACGGCAAGGTCCGCGTACCGATGCAGCAGTCGGGCGACGTCTGGCAGGGTCGATTCACGCTGAAGATGAGCAAAAAGGAGCCGAACGCCGGGGAATTCGCCGCCTACACGCTCCGCGGTACGGATCCGGACGGCCGAAGCACCCGCGACCCCGTTCGCTTCAGTATTGCCACGATTCCCGATCGTCCTCCTTGGGCGGATTATCAGGACCCGCCGGCGGACGGTTCGGTCATCCCGGTCAACGCGGCTATCACCCTTCAGGCAAAGGCACAGGACCCCGACTTCGGCTTGCGTCGGTTGACGCTGTACTTGGAGAAGGACGGCCGGTCGATTCATTCCAAGGTGCTATTCGAGCTGCCGCCGTCCAAGCCGGGAAGCACCGAAACCGTGACCGGCTCCTTCGAGTTTCGTCCCGCCGAGCTGAAGCTTCAATCGGGCGATACCGTTTTCTGTTGGCTGGAAGCCTTGGATAATCGCGAACCGACCGCCAACCGCGGCGAGAGCCGGCGTTTGCAGCTTGTCATTGGAGAGGCGGCCCCGCCCGATAACGGGCAAGCACAACAGCCCAACGCACAACAGCCCGATCCACAACAGCCCAACGCACAACAGACTAACCCACAACAGCCCAAGCCGGACCAGCCCAACACGGCCGCGGGAGACACTGCCGCGGAGAAGTCTCCGGACCAGGCCCATTCCTTACCATCCGATTCCCCGCCATCCGAGGCTTCCTCCGAGACGGGTGGCAAGAATCAGGGGGACCCGGGAGATCATTCCCCCACGCCGGACGAAGGGAATGAGCCGGCCGCAAGCGATTCCGCGCAAGCCCAATCTCAGGGGCAAGAAATGGGTGAGGCCCCTTCTAGCCCCGGAGAGGGTCAGGCCGGCCCTAGCGACAACAGCCCTCCTAACGAATCCACACAGAGCGAAAAGAGCGCGGATTCACACGAGGGGCAAAAAGGCATGGAGGGCCAAGGCACGCAAAGCGGCTCGCAATCCGGCGACGCCTCGGCCGGGGCGTCGTCCGCCGATAGTTCCGACTCGCAAGCTCA
>JAAZNR010000333.1 GCA_012798155.1 Thermogutta sp.
CGAACGGACAACCGAGGTTTACGGAGTGATCGCCGACCCGGTCGGACACAGCCTCAGCCCCTTGATTCACAACACCGCATTCCGCCATTTCGGCATGAAAAAGGTGTACATTCCGATCCGCGTCCCGCGCGAAGAGCTGTACGCCTTCTTAGATGATGCCCCGGTTTGGGACATCAAGGGATTGAGCGTTACCATCCCGCACAAGGAAGCCGTTCTGGCCAGGTTGACCAAGGCCGATTCGGTGGTGAGGGGCGTGGGGGCGGCCAACACCATCGTATTCCAAGATCACGAACGGCTGGGGTACAACACCGACTGCCGGGCCGCCCTGGAGGCCATGGAGGCGGCCCTGGGCGGTCCCCTCGGCGGCGTCAGCCCGCTCAAGGGCAAAAAGGCCCTCGTGCTGGGCGCCGGAGGGGCGGGAAAGGCCGTGGCCTTCGGCATTCTTCGGGCGGGAGGCCAGGTCCTCCTCAGCGACGGGGACGAGGAAAAGGCGCGTTCCTTGGCGGAAAAGCTGAGCTGCTCGCACGTGCCGTGGGAGGAACGCCATTCCGTGCAACCGGACGTGCTCGCCAATTGCACGCCCGTGGGAATGCACCCCAATGTCGACGAAACCCCCTTCGAGGCCCAATATCTGCGAGGCTCCATGCTGGTCTTCGACGCCGTCTACAATCCCGAAAACACCTTGTTGATCAAGGACGCCCGCGCCAGAAACTGCAAGGTCGTTACAGGGGTCGAGATGTTCGTTCGACAAGCGTGCATGCAATTCAAGTTGTTTACGGGGAGGGACGGACCGGCGGAACTGATGCGAGAAGTGTTGAAGCGGGCCACCTCCCCGGCGAAATGGTAGCCGCCGGAGACGCCGGCCGCGCGCCGGCGCGGCGAGGGGGCGGGCGCCACAACCTGACGTGAAGACACGCTCTAAGACCGTGCCGGCCCTGAATCGCCTTGCCGGATCATTGTTAGCACAAACCGCCGGAACCCCGATCGACCGATTTGCGGAGCCGACATGAACCTCATCCTGATCGGATATCGAGCCACGGGAAAGACCACGCTGGCGCGTCTTTTGGCGGAAAGGCTGGGGTGGTCCTGGGTCGATTTGGACGAGCAGATCGAGCGGGCAGCGGGGAAGCCGATCGCCCAAATCTTCGCGGAGGACGGCGAGCCTGCCTTCCGTGATCTCGAGTCGAAAACGGTAAAGGAATGGTGCGGGCGGGATGCCGTCGTCGTCGCGGCGGGCGGCGGCGCGCCATTGCGCGAGGAAAATCGTCGAGCCATGAAAGCCGCCGGCAAGGTGATCTGGCTGACGGCAAGCCCGCAAACGATTCACGCTCGAATGCAGGCAGACGCCACGACGGCCGCCCGGCGGCCGGCCCTGACCGTGACCGGCGGGCTCGAGGAAATCGTTCGTTTGCTGGCACAACGAGAGCCGATCTACCGGCAAACCGCGGATCTCGTCATCGACACGGAGGACCGCTCGCCGGAATGGTTGGTCGACGAGCTTCTCGGCCGGCTCGGGACGGGTGAAGAAAGGAATTGAGACCTCGTGGATCGGCTCATGGAACTGCCATTTCCTGTTCGGGCGGGCCTGCTTTTCGTGCTCGGAGCCGCCCTGGGAGCCGCCGTCAATTGGGCCGTCTACGCCCTGGCATGGAAGCCGCGTCCCTTCAGCCCGTGGGACGCCGCGGGCCGGCGATCCGCGCTCCTGCGCAGGGATTTTTTGCCGATCCTGGGTTGGTGGTTCCTCCGCCGAAAGGAGGCCACACTGGGACGCGGTTTTTGGCTGCGGCCGATGCTCGTGGAAATCCTCAGCGCGGTGGGACTTCCGCTCTTGTATTGGTGGGAGGTGGAATCGCGCGGGCTGTGGGGGGAAGGCCTCTCGTCGCCGGATGCCGCGACGCTGCACTGCGTCTTTTTCAAGCACGCGATCCTCATGGCATTCATGCTCGTGGCGTCGCTGATCGACGTGGATGAGCAAATCATCCCCGATTCGGTGACGATCCCCGGCACTCTGATCGCGTTGCTGCTCGCGGCGATCCTGCCGGCATCCCATCTGCCCGTGGGTCCGGCCCTGCCCTCATATGCGTTGATCCTCGACGGGAGCCGTCGCCTGGAGGGCCTGCCGCCGTCCTCCCAGGCAACCTTCGATCCGCTCGACGCGTGGCACTCCCCGAAGAACTCGGGGACCGCGGGCGAGTTCCTGACTTTGAGTTCCCCGTTCATTTGGCCCAAATCGCTGGGAGGCCAGCCGCATGGGCGGGGAGCCTTGGTGGGACTGTTCTGTTGGTGGCTGTGGATATTCGCGCTCTTGCCCCGCCGCTGGTACGTTCGCAAAGGTTGGCGCAAGGCGTTCGTCTATTTTTGGGCGAGATTGTTCCGCTCCAGGGTCACGGGCGGTCTTTTGGTCCTCGGAATCGTGGGATCGGCACTGATCTTGTTCGTCTGGATCTGGGGCGGCGCGGCCTGGCAATCGCTCCTTTCCGCACTCGTGGGAATGGCGGCCGGGGCGGCCTTGGTCTGGCTCATCCGCATCGTCGGCTCGCTGGTTCTGGATCGAGAGGCGATGGGCTTCGGAGACGTCACGCTGATGGCCACGCTGGGGGCGTTTCTCGGCTGGCAGCCGGCCATCATCCTCTTCTTTTTGTCGCCTTTCGCCGGACTGGCAGTCGGACTGCTGATTTGGCTCATGCACGGTCGCACCGAGATCCCTTTCGGGCCGTTCCTGTGCCTGGCGGCCGCCGCAACCGTGATCTTCTGGCCGGGACTGTGGGCATGGACGCTGCCCGTCTTCGCCTTGGGGCCGCTTCTCATGCTCGTGGCCGCGGTCTGCATCGTGCTCTTCACACTCTTGTTGATGGTGCTACGATTGGTCCGCGAACGTCTTCTCTTATGACGAAAGCCGGTTGCCCGGCGCAAGCCGTTCGCGTCGATCTCGGCCACGACGGAGCGCGGCCCTCCATCTAAATCCAGCTAAAATGGAGCTAAATCCAGCTACGGCAAGGGTGGCTGGGGTCGTAGCGTAGCGAAGCCCCCAGACGCCCCGTGTTCGCAGCGTCTCCACCGCCGGCTTACGCCGGCGGCTCAGGGAACTGATGCAAAACGCTAACGTGATGCGCAACGCGCGAGCGCGAGCCGCTAGCGTGAGCTAGCGGTGGAGCGCTACCCAAGATCCAAGTTGTCACGCGGCACTGCCACCACCAGCTTACGCTGGTGGCTCATGTGCGCCGTTTATCTTGTATCACGCGGGGAGGGTGGCTGGGGTCGTAGCGTAGCGAAGCCCCCAGACGCACCTCTTGGCGGGGCTTGCACCACCGGCTCACGGCACATCGCGACTGGGCGATCAGGTCAGCGTCAGTTCCTTGCTGGGGCGGAACAGGCGCGACGTCCCGCCGGGAAATAGGCCGTAGGCCGCGGCCAGCAACTTCACGGGGTGAAGCGTGGGTTTGGCGGTGCCCTGCTCCATCTGGATTTTACAGGTGCTGCACTCGGTGGCCCCGCCTTCCAGCGCCGGGTCTCTCAGCATGTTGATAAGCCCCCAGCCCGCCCGCAGGCTGGTTCGAAAGTTCTCTCGCATCAGTCCGTAGGTGCCGGCCATTCCGGAACAGGCCTCGTGCGTGCGGACCACGGTCAGCCCGGGAATGAGTTGGATCAGTTTGGCCCCCGGCGATCCTTTTCCCAATGCCCGCAGACGGCACGGCTGATGATAACCCAAGGCACGTGTGATCGGTTGGAAATCGAGCCGTAGTCTTCCGGAGAGATGCAGGCACCAGAGATAGTCGCCCAGATCGCTGGTATTTTGAGCCACCAAGCGGCTGTCTTCGTCCTCCAGCAATTGGGGGTATTCTCGGGTCAAGGTGACCGCGGCGGCAGGCTCCGTCGTGACCACATGGTAGCCCTGGCGAATCGCCTCCGCCAGGATCATGGTGTTGTTGCGGCCCAGTCGCCGCGCCAAATCCAGTTCGCCGGAGGCGATGGCCGCCGTACCCGCCGGTCCTTGGTCGGACGGCACGTAGACCGCCAC
>JAAZNR010000334.1 GCA_012798155.1 Thermogutta sp.
AAATCGCGAGGCGAGGAAAAGTCCGAGCAGAAGCAGATTCCTGGCTACCGTGCGCGGCGTTGGGTGGTCGAACGTACGCATTCCTGGTTCAACCGTTTCCGGCGGCTTTTAATTCGCTGGGAAAAGAAGGCGGCAAACTATATTGCGTTTCTCCATTTCGCCTGCGCGTGGGTAACCTTCCGCGCCGCCGGCATTTTGGGATAGGCTCTTAAAGCAAATTGCCTGACGGTTCCCGCCCCCATGGTATCGATTGGTCTTGGAGTGGCCTGCATCGCCGCCTAGGAGGCGGCATGACCGACGAAACCCCATTGAAGTGGGGCCCGCCTCCTTCGCCCCCGCGGGATTCCCGGGCGGCCAACAGCGCTGAGGTCCGGCGCATCCTGCGGAACCGCGCCCGCTACGAGGTCGCCAACAACAGCTACGCCCGGGGGATCGTGCTCAGGCCAACGATTGCGTGGGCACCGGCCCACGGCTCCAGATGCTCACCGGTAGTGCCGAGGCCGACCGGCGGATCGAGCAGGAGTTCTCCCGGTGGGCCAAAGCGGTGAACCTGGCTGAGAAGCTCCGCACCATGCGGATGGCCCGGGCCCGGGACGGCGAGGCCTTTGCCGTCCTGACGAGCAACCCGCGACTAGCCACCCAGGTCAAGCTGGACCTCCGCCTAGTCGAGGCCGACCAGGTGACCACACCGGACCGCAACGCCCATGGCGCCAATGCCGTCGATGGGATCGTGTTCGACGCCTTCGGCAAGCCGGTCGAGTACCACGTGCTGCGGGATCACCGGGGTGACGCGCTTGGGGCTTTGGGCCTCCAGTACGACCGCCTGCCGGCCGAGTCGGTGATCCACTGGTTCCGAGCCGACCGCCCGGGCCAAGTCCGCGGCATCCCGGACATCATGCCGGCCCTGCCGCTCTTCGCCCAGCTTCGGCGGTTCACGCTGGCGGTGATCGCCGCCGCCGAAACCGCTGCCGACTTCGCCGGCATCCTGTACACGGACGCCCCGCCGGCACGCGGGGCTCGCTGGCCGTGGCCGGCGTGTTCGACGTGGTCAAGGCCGGCGCGACGGAGTTCGCGGCCGGGGCCAAGGTCTATTGGGACGCCGCCGGCAAGCTGGCCGCAGCCACCGATGGGGCCGGGACCCATAAGCTTGTGGGCAAGGCCGTCCGCGCGGCCGGCGCCGGGACCACCACCGTCCGTGTCCGGCTGAGCCAGTGATCCTGTCATGGGCGACCTGCTCGACGATGGCTTGGCCTGGCTGGCCGAGCGGCTCAAGGTCCATGCCTCGCGGCCGGTTATCTACCGACGCGGGACCGACGAGACGACTGTTCAAGCGATCGTTGGGCGGACGCTCTTGAAGCTCGACGACGGCTATGGCGGCGTGCGGATGGAGTGGACCGACCGGGACTTTTTGATTGCGGCCGACGACCTCATTCTCGCCGGCCAGAAGACGTTGCCCCGGCGGGGAGATCAGATTCGAGAGACCACCGGCGGCAAGACGCTGGTCTACGAGGTGCTGGCCCCGGCGGGCGAGCCCGAGTGGCGCTGGAGCGACCCGCATCGCAAGCTCTTGCGGATTCACACCAAACAGATCGGCGAGGAGTGACGGACGATGATGCGACTGTGTGCCGTGATTCTTGCGGCCTTGCTCGTGGGGCTGGCTGCGGTCGGCCTGGGGGCCGTGGTCGGCGGCAACCGGGCGCCCGATGGGACCGAAATCCAGTGCGACCTGCCGGTGGAGCTGCATCGCCGCAACACGACCTCGCGGGGTCAGGGCTGCTGCGTGTGGACCAGTAACCATCATGCGGCCCTGTGGCAGAACGTGCCGGCCTATCAAGAGGCCCCGAAGTGGATTCAGGAGCACGGCGTCCCCGGCGGGGCGTATCCGGGGGCCGTCGAAAAGCATCTGCCCGAGATGGCCCGCCAGCGTGGTGCGAGTCAGGCGCCTGCGTTCCTGAATTACGAGGGTAACGACCTCGAACTCTTGAAGCTCGCCTGCCGCACAGGCCGGATGCCTGCCGTGACGTACAGCTACAGCCCCAGCGGCCGCTACGGCGGAGGCCGGATCGCGCACATGGTCAACCTGGTCCATGCCGACGATCGCTACTTCGCCGTCCTGGACAACAACTACGTCGGGGAGAACCAGATCGAATGGATGACGCCCGAGGAGTTCCGCCGGAGTTGGACGGGCCTGGGCGGCGGGTGGGCGGTGATCCTTTTGGCACCGCCCCCGCCCCCACCGCCAACGAACGCAAACTGAAGACCGAAGGACCTGGCATGTATGCACTCTTGTTTCCGCTTCTGTTGGGCCAGTGCGGGCCCGGCGGTTGCTCGATCGTGCCGGATTGGCCGCAGTGGCAACCGATGGTTGTCGACCGCACGGATCGGCAGCCGGCCGTCTTCGATGTGGAAGTCGTTCCGCAAGGCGGCCAAGTCTGGTTCGACCAGGCCCCCTTGCCGTTGTCGGCCGGAAAAGGCCGCATCCGGACGCCGCCCCTGGAGCCGGGCCGGCGCTACCGCTATCGCGTGACGGCCCGCTGGGGCGATGTCGAACGGGAGTGGACTCTGGACTTCTTGCCCGGGCAGACAGTCCGCGTGGTGCTGCGGCGGGATGTACCCGCACCCGCGACGTCGGGAAGCAACGCGGGAACAAGCGGCTCCCCGGCCGCCTCGGCGTCGCCGCCGGCTTCGCGCAAAGCGTCTTCTCCGCCCCCCGGCGATGCGTCCCAGCCGGAAGGGCAGTTGCCGGTGGTGGAGCAAGACGGAGTGCAGAATTTCGGCATCGATCGAGCCGGCCTCGGCGGTTCGGCCGAGCGGATCACGCTCGACGGCCGGGCGATCACCCGCTCCGACGCCGCGCGGATTCTCCACGCCGGCAGCCTGGCCGACGACAGCGGCAAGTTGCGACTGACGGTGATCGGTAACGACGTGGATCGCAAGCGGGTGCTGGAGGACCTGAAAGGCCCGCTTGCCGATATTGCGGATGAGTGTCTGGTGCAAGACTATCCGCCGGACCATTGGGCCGTGGCCAGGGCAGGCTTCTACACGGCCGGCGGGCCGACGATCTACGTCCAGGCCCTGGACGGCACGGTACTGCATCGGCAAGACGACTACGCCGACGGGGCGGAGGGTTTACGACAAGCCTTCGAGCGCATCCGAAGACCCGACCCGGACTACCGCCCCGACAAAGACCGCGACCTGCGGCGGCCGGCGGACGGGCTGCTCTCACGGCTGATCGATGTGTTGGCGCGACCGTTCCGCGTAGTTCTCTCGTGGGCTCCGGCCGCGGGCGTGGTGTTCGTGTTGATCCTGTTGGTGATGAAAGGCCGGCTGGTCTACCTCTTGGGCCTGTTGGCAAGCCTGGTGCCTGGATCGCCTCCGCAAGCGAAGACGGCCGGCTCCAGCAAACGGCAGCCCGCCAAGCGCTGGCCGACCCGGCAATCGGCTGCCAAGTCGCGTGCAAGGAGATGACGCACGTATCCACGATCGTCGCCTTGGCCGATGCGGTCGTCTCGGAGCTGAACGGCGAAGGATGGAGTCTCCCGTTCGCCGCCCGGCGGCTCTATCGGCCACGGTTCGAGCTGGCGGACCTGAAGACGCTCCAGGTGAGCGTCGTCCCGAGGGCCTTGGTGATCGAGGCCGCAAGCCGCGCGGACGACAGCTTCCAGTATCAGACCGACCTGGCCGTCCAGCAGAAGCTCGATGCCGACTCGTCCGAAGAGATCGATCCGCTGCTAGGGTTGGCGGAAGAGATCGCCCGCCATTTTCAACTGCGGCGGCTGGCG
>JAAZNR010000335.1 GCA_012798155.1 Thermogutta sp.
CTGGGGAAAATACTCCGGCAACGCGGGATTCCTTCACCGTGATTCTCCGGCGGCTCCCGCGTCCGTTTGCACGCCGGTCGCGCCCGCCGCTGCTCGCATCGCGCCTTCCGCCACGAGCGAGTGCCTGACGCACGGCCGCTGCACGCCGAACGGGCTGGAGTGTTGGCAGGGCCGATTCGGCCGCACCCGGCTGGTCTCCGCGGCGCACCACGCCCCGGCGGTTACCCGGCTTCTGGCCGATTGGGCACCCTGGACCGACGCCTTGGACCTTTGCGAGCCGTTTGAACGGATTCGCGCGGCAATCGAAGAGGCCTTGCGTCGGGGATGAAATCATGTTTTGGTCGGGATTGTTGTTCGGCAAGCAGCGTTTCGGCGGCAACCGTCCGGCGACGTCCGCCGCGGAGGGATACCGGGAAGCCGGCGCGAACCCGCGGATCAGCGCGGTCGGCGAGCCTGCCGCCGCCTCCGCCGTCTCCCCGCACTCCGCGGATCTCGGCCTGCGGGTCGAGGTCTTGCCGACCGGTTGGAACGCCGCGCTCCAACGCGGCTTCTCCTTCGAGGTCCGCCCCTGGAAGGAGTCCCTTCCGCGGCCTCGGGTGGTGACGTTGAGTGCCCCTCGGGTCCCCGTCACCGTGCGGAGCTTCTTTTTCCGGGAAGTGCCCGAGACGCCGGCGGAAGAAACGCAGGCAGCGCCTGCGGATTCGGCCGCCTCGACCGCTCGGAAGGCCCTATTGCGGCGGATCGCGGAGGGCAAGCGGCACCGCATTGCGCCGCCCCAGGACCTCATCAAACTGGAGGACCGCTTGCAATGCCTGCTGCAACCTTCCCTGGAAACGCTCCTGCTCGAGCGGAACCTGGAGTTTCCCTTCGCGCCGTTTCCCTACCAATTGGAAGGCGTCGCCTTTCTGTATCCCCGGCACGCGGCGATCCTGGCCGACGAAATGGGGCTGGGAAAGACGATGCAGGCCATCACGGCGGTCCGCTTGCTGGTTCACAGCGGCGAGGCGCGATCCGTGTTGCTGGTCTGTCCCAAGCCGCTGGTCACGAATTGGAAACGCGAGTTCGAACAATGGGCGCCGGAGTTGCCCGTACTGGTCATCGAAGGCGATCAGAACCGGCGGCGCCGGCAGTGGGAGTCCGCCCCGTTCCCGGTCAAGATCGCCAACTACGAGCTATTGCCGCGGGATCGGGAGATTCTGGAGTCCGCGGGCCGCGACGGCCGGCCCCGCACGGCCTTCGATCTGGTCGTGCTCGATGAATCGCAGCGAATCAAGAACCGTGCGGGCGCCACGAGTCAAGCCGTACGCGCCATCGCCCGGCGGCGAAGCTGGGCCTTGACCGGCACGCCCGTCGAAAACAGCACCGAAGACCTAGTCGGCATCTTCGAGTTCCTCTCGCCGGGCTTCCTCTCTCCCGACCTGAAACCGTCGCGGATGGGGCGCACGATCGCGGACTTCGTGCTCCGCCGCACCAAGGATCAGGTCTTGACCGATCTGCCGCCGAAACTCATCCGCGACGCCGAAGTGGAATTGTCGCCGGAACAGCGCGAGACCTATCGCTTGGCCGAGAGCGAGGGCGTCCTACGCTTGACGGAGATGGGAGACGCCGCCGCCATCCAGCACGTCTTCGAGCTGGTCTTGCGGCTCAAGCAGATCTGCAATTTCGACCCGGCCACGGGGGCCAGCGTCAAGATGGAGCGGTTGGAGGCGGACCTCGAGGAGATCGCCGGCAGCGGGCGCAAGGCGATCGTGTTCAGCCAATGGGTCTCGACGCTGGAGGAAATTGCCCGGCGACTGGGGCGATTCCACCCCTTGTTGTTTCACGGCAAGATACCCTCCGCCCGCCGCGACGAAGTGATCCGCCGCTTCCGCGACGACCCGCGGCACCCGGTCCTGTTGATGAGTTACGGGGCGGGCAGCGTGGGGCTGAATCTGCAATTCGCGGGATACGTCTTCCTCTTCGACCGCTGGTGGAACCCGGCCGTGGAGGATCAGGCGATCAATCGCGCGCACCGCATCGGCGCCGGCGGCCCGGTCACCGTCACGCGATTCTTGGCCTTGGACACCATCGAACAGCGGATCAACGCCGTCTTGGAAGAAAAGCGGCGGCTGTTCGAGACCATTTTCTCGGGCGTTGGCGGGCCGCGCAAATTGGCGCTCACCCAAGACGAAATCTTCGGCCTGTTCAACCTCCGCTGTCCCGCCCCGGCGCCGCC
>JAAZNR010000336.1 GCA_012798155.1 Thermogutta sp.
CGGCGCGTTGTGCATCGCGTTTTCGCTATGCCTGATTTGCACGGCTGCCCGCATCACCTATATTTGCAAAAGCATCTCCGCGTTATGCTGCGATAAGCTGCCGCCGCGGGCGGCACGTTCCGATCGGCCTTTTCCGGCGGCCCGCGCCTGCCGAGAGAGCGCGTCATCGCGGAAAAGGCCGGCCGGCGAGGCGGGTCGTAAACTCTTAGCCGTTGAGGCTTGGACGTTCTGCGTCGCACGGACCCCGGCCGCGGCCTCGCGGACCTCGAAGACCACGCCCTCGAAAAGTGCGAACCTTGAACCTATGCGGACCTTGAATCTAGGGGATCGAAGATGTCCGACGGCAAGATCAACCTGGCGGTGGTTCCGGTGGCGGGGCGCGGGACGCGGCTCCTCCCTTTGACCAAGAGCCAGCCCAAGGAAATGCTGCCGGTGGGGCGCAAACCGGTGGTCCAGTACGTGGTGGAGGAGCTGGCTCGCTGCGGCGTCGAGCGGTTCCTTTTCGTCACCGGGCCGGGCAAGACGGCCATCGAAAACCACTTCGACATCGACGTGGAGCTGGTCGAAAGCCTCCGCGAGTCCGGCAAGGAGGAATTGCTCAAGGAATTGGCGTTCGAACGGGCGGACCTCGACTATTTTTACACGCGGCAGCGCCGTCAACTGGGTCTGGGGCACGCCGTCCTGTCCGCCTCGGCGGCGGTGGGCAACGAGCCGTTCGTGGCGGCGTTGGGCGATTCCATCATCGGCCTGCACGCCCAGTCGCGGATCGTCCGCCGCATGATCGACGAGTTCCAAAGGCAGCGGGCGGACGCCGTCATCGCCTTCGAGATCGTTCCCCGCGAAGACGTCGTGCATTACGGCATCGCCCAGCCGGAGCGACCGCCGGACGCGGCAAGCGACGTGTTTCGGCTGAGCGGCATCATCGAGAAGCCCTCGCCCGCCGAGGCCCCCAGCGACTTGGCCGTGGCCGCCCGCTATGTCTTCAGCCCCGCCGTCTTCGAGCACCTCCGCGCCACCGAGCCGGGAAAGGGGGGCGAAATCCAGCTCACCGACGCCGTGCAACGGCTGATTCAAAGCGGCGGCAAGGTGCTGGGCGTGCGACTCCCGCCCTCCGAACGGCGGTTCGATATCGGCAACTTCGGGAGCTACTTCCGGGCCTTTTTGGAATTCGCCCTGGCCGACGACGAATACGGCCCGGAATTGCGGCAATTCGTGCAGGGATTATTGTAATCGTTCACGGGTCGGCGGCAGGCACGTGAACGGCTTTGGGGAATGAAGCGGAATGCAAAGAAAACGCAGAGCACGCAGAGAACGCAGAGTTGCAACTCCCAATTCTTGCCTCTCCGCGCCCTCTGCGTTTCGAAGACAGACCGCGCAAGCGCATGAGTGCACCGGAAGAACTCGCCGCCGACATCAGCCGGTGGCGGAAGCGGCGCGAAGACGCGCGTCTGGGGGCTTCGCTCTGCTACGACCCCAGCCACCCACCGTTTTTACCCCAGCCACCCGGCTGGAAGTGGAAAGTATTGGCCTTCGGGGGAATGAAGGGCTAGAAAGGCAGAGAACGCAGACGGGAACGAAAGGATGGAAACGCGGAGGGCAAAGAGAACGCAGAGACGAAGAAAAGGCTGAGTTGCGGCCGTGAGTTCTTCTTCCTCTTGTTGCTTTTCTACTTCCTCCGCGCCCTCTGCGTTTCAAAATCCGTGCCGTTTGGACCTTTGCGTTTCAAAGACAGACTGGGCAGGCGCATGCGTGCAGCGGAAGAACTCGCCGCCGACATGAGTCGCCGGCGGAAGCGGCGCGAAGACCGGTGACTGGGGGCTTCGCTCCGCTCCGACCCCAGCCACCCACCGTTTTTACCCCGGCCACTCACCGTTTTTACTCCGGCCACCCGGCCGTGACCGGCTACCAAAGCCAAATCAAGGCGAGGTCAAGCCGAAATCAAGGTCAAGTCAAGCCGAAATCAAGGCAAGCCCAAACAAGGCGAAGTCAAGGCGAAGTCAAGGCGAAGTCGTAGCTCGTTCGGCTCGGCGTGACCTCGACGGTCAGTTGCGATTCCTTGTTGTAGCGGGCGGGGACCGATTCCGCGGGCGAGGACGGAGGCGCTCCCTCTCCCTCCTCCTCGGCGGTCCCGCCTTCGCCGTCGAAGCCCACGTTCAGGCCGGGAATCCGCGTCGCCGTGCTGATCCGCACGATCTTGCGGCCGGTCGTGACGCCCTTCTTTCGCGAATCGACCTGAAGCTCGTAGCGGCCCGCCGCGTCGGTCAGCCCCACGCAGACGGTCCCATCCTCCGGATTCTCGAACATGACCACGGCGTCGGGGAGCGGCTGCCCGTTCAGGGTCACCGTCCCTGTGCCCGGCACGAGATCGAGCTTGGAATAGTCCGCCGCCGGTCGCATATTGCAGGCGGCGGCGAGCAAGGCCGTGGTCAGCAGGAGCGCGGCAAGTCGGGTATTTCGCAATCGGGTATTTTGCATGGGTAGATTCTCCTGAGCTATTACTGGGCTGCGCCTGTTACTGAGATGCGTCGGCCCGCGACGGGAACAGGTCGAAAGCCCGCCTTTGGGCCGAGCACAAGCTCAGAACGAGCCGGGCGTCTCTTGGCCGTTGCGGGAACCGATCCCCTGGTACACGGAAAGCTCGATCGTTTCGCTGAGGAAGCGGACCGATCCGTCGCAGAAGGCGAAGTTGGCCCCGCCCGGGTGATAGCTGCCGAACGCGATTTCCATCAAGACGCCGTGCACGGTGGGATCGCGCCAAGCGTTGAGTTTGGGATAGGTCGAGGCCAGGGCCTCGGTGTATTCGGTTCCGCCCTTCTTGCCTTGCACCCAGGTCCCGGTCTGCGGCAAGCCGATCTGCCAGTAATCCATGCCCTGACTGTCCTTGACGTATTCCGGATCGGTGTGCATCTCGCCGAACATGGCGGTGTTGCTGGTGCCGTCCTTGCAATCGTCGAGGCGGACCTTGCTGTTGCCGAAGAGGACGCCGTCCAGCGGGTACAGCTCGAGCGCGACCTTGGGGTGTCCCGACGGGATCGTGCTCACGTCGTCCGAGGCCGCCTGCGAGGACGCCACGCCGTTGTAGCTGGTGGGAACCCGGCCGGGGATGCCGTTGTAGTCCAATCTCTCGGCGATCGGCAGGCTGGGGCAACGGAAGGCGGGAATCACGGTTTGGCACGCCTTGGTGTTGGCCGAGCCGGAGTCCCAGTTGCCGTCTCCCGACTCTTGGAAGATCAGCGTGTCGTAGAGGTTCTTTTGTTCGATGTACGGCAGGAGCATGGCGTGCCACGACTGCTCCAGTTCGCTGAAGCCGAAGGGGAGCACGCCCACCGTACCGTGGTAATTGTGCATGCCGAGGGCCAGTTGTTTGAGGTTGTTGGTGCACTGCGAGCGCCGGGCGGCCTCCCGGGCGGCTTGCACGGCGGGCAGCAAGAGCGCGATCAAGATGCCGATGATCGCAATCACGACCAGCAGCTCGACCAGCGTGAAGCCCGACCGGAAACGACGGCCGGCGAGGCTGTTTGGGGTTTTCCTGGAAAGGTGAGACATGTTTTTCCTCCTAAACGCGATAGTGTCTAAATGCGGTACTTTTTATAGAATCCCACGGAACCCTCCGCAACGCACAACGTCGAGCCGCCCCGCCGCCGCCCGATCGTCTCGTCGGGGGCGTCGAGTCCGGTCTCTCGAGCGGGGGTCCCTTCGCGGCAGGCCGGAGATCAACGTTGCGCAGACCCGGCTTGAGCACGCTCGGCGTCTTCTACCTGCTGATCCTCGGCCTGGATGGCGGCCTGGGTTTCGGGCGTCATGGAGGGCGGGGCGGGCGGCGTGCGATTGCAGCCCGGCACGACGGCCCCCCACACCAAAACCAACAAGAGCGCTCGAAATCGGGTCATGGAACTCATCCCCCTTCTTAAAAGCGGTGCAAGGTCGAATAAAGGCGGCGCAAGCTCGAAAGCAACCATCCCGTCATTCCCGCCGACCGGCGTTTTTTGCCGGCGGCGATCATACCGTGCCCCGGAGGGAACGTCTTGAAGCCGGCCTGGGACCACCCGCGGCGCCGGTAGGTAGCGACCTAGGCGGGATGTCGGGCGATGCACCGCGGGTGATCCGTCGGCCTGGCGGGTGGAGGTGTACCATCAGGGCAATACCATCGAGCCGCTCAGTTCTCCACCGGCTCTCCGTCATCGCTGAGGGCCAGCCGGCGAAAGACCTCATGCTGGATCGTGAACGATTGGAAACGCACGCTGCCGTCCGCCATGCAGGCGTTGACGCCGCCGGGGTGGGACGACCCGAAGAAGGGGTGCCACTGCCCCCACGCGCGGCCGCCTGCGTCCGTCACGGTCGTCCATCCCGTGCCGGGGTTATAAGGGGCCTTGCTGTCGGGAATCGGCGTGATGCCGTAGGCGGTCCCGTCGCTCAAGAGGCCGCCGCCGTAGCGGACGATATCCTCGTCCCAGCCCGCGTTGTTCCACCGCTCGTTATCCCCGCCCTCGCTGCCGAAGGCCTTGGGGTGGAGGGCCTTTTCGGAGACCATGATGGTGTTGGAGGAGCCGTCGCGGATCAGTTCCACGCGGGTGGTGCCGCGGTCGGTCTGGATGATCACCCCCCGCTTGCCGCCGCTGCTGTCGGAAGAGCGAAGCCCCGCCGTGTCGCGCTCTCCGGCATTCCCGGCGTAGTCGCTGCGGTAGAACTTGCCGCTGCCGATGGGCTCCGGGATGCGGCGCGACGGGCAGTAGTACACGGTGACGGCCTGCTGGGCGACGATGTCCTCCTTGGAGTTCTGACCGGAGCCGATGGTGGCCGGGTCGTCACGGTCGCTGGAAAGGTCGTACACCGTCCGCTGTTCGACGAACGGGAGGATGTGGTACCAGAAGCTCCAGCCGTAGCGGGTGCGGGAATTGCAACAGGCGTCCAGGGCGTCGGGTTTGCGGTGGTCGCCGTCGCGGGCGCCCGTCGGCAATTGCCCGTACGTGTCCTGAAAGTTGTGCATCGCCAAGCCGATCTGCTTGAGGTTATTGGTGCACTGCGAGCGTCTTGCCGCCTCGCGGGCGGCCTGCACGGCGGGCAACAGGAGCGCGATCAAGATGCCGATGATCGCGATCACTACCAGCAGCTCCACCAGCGTGAAGCCGCCTCGACGGCCCTCCCGAGAAACTTGGGCACTACACGAGAAACTTGGACACAACACGGGTACAACCTCCTGCTTTTGGCACGGCGCCTCGCAATTTCGGCCGGCCGGACCGGCACCTTATTGCCCGGCGACCACGTTTTCCAACCGCTTGCCTCCCCCTGCTTCAGAACCATCTTAGAGATGAATTGTTAGGGAATTGTTAGGGAACTGTTAGAAATCCGTTAAAGATTCGGCACGGTTGGGCAGGTCGCAAGAAGACTGTGCCGCGAAGACGATCGTAGATTCATCCACCTCGGGCTTGCGCCGGCGGCTGCGCTCCGCTCCGACCCCAGCCACCGGCCGCGCGTGCAATACGCTTTCTCGAGCGGCCGGCTTGGCGTAAACTGATGGAATCACCTTGTGTCGGTTCGGCGTTGCGTCGCACATGGAATCCCACTTCAACATGCAGCCCGAAAGGCGTTGTCATGCCGTTTGCCATCCCCCTGCGTCGGTGGCCGCTCCTCGCCCTGGGCGGCGCCTGCCTGGGACTGCTGATTCTGGGGTTTTCCATGGCGGGTTGCTCGAAACCTGGGGGCGGCCCGTCGGCATCCGACACCCCGGCCGCGCCGGCCGCCGCGGAGCAGCCCACGAACGCCGGCGGCGAATCTCAGCCGGGCAGTGAGGAATCCGCCGCCGATGCGTCCGCCCAGGTCACCCTTCGCGACGTCGATCCGGAGGCGTTGACCGCTCAGCTCCGCGAGGCCAACCCGCGGTTTCACGGGACCGCCGTGATGGAAAAGCAGGGCGGCGAGACGGTCGTGGCCGTCAACGATCCCGCGGTGATCGACATCAAGCCCTTGGCCGGCCTGCGGATCCACAAGCTCGACCTGTTCCAGTGCGGCGTCGAGGATTTGACGCCGCTGAAGGGGCTGCCTTTGACCGCGCTGGCGATCGACCGCACCCGCGTCGTCGATCTAGCGCCCCTGCAAGGGATGCCGCTGGAGTATCTTTCGGCGAGCGAGACG
>JAAZNR010000337.1 GCA_012798155.1 Thermogutta sp.
CGGTGGGGAGCGTCTTCCCCTCCGCGCAAGCGGCGGGCATGCTTGAAGACCTGTCGGATCGGGAGGTCGGTCAGGAGGCCCATTGCCAAAACCACCCACAACATCACTTCATGCGTCAACCTGCAAGCACGCTGGTTGCAGCGCTTCGTCGCCGACAGCACTTGCCGAACCACGGTCGGCGCGATAACCTTCTCCAATCCTGCCAGTCGATCCAAAATCCGGCCCGCTTCGTCGGGCGGCAGTACGCAACGTCCTTGTCGCGTCATCGTCACAGCCTCCTTGCTAGGGGTCTTTGTTTCAACCCTAACTTAGCAAAAGGCTGTGACTTGCGCCTATTTCAACGGTATTGGGGCTAAGTGTGTTCGGGCTGCTCGCCTTCGCCGTCCAAGGGCATGGAGACCACGACCTGGCTCGGCCGCACGACCCGATCGTGCAGCGTGTAGCCCTCTTGCGTCACGTAAATCACGGTATTGGGTGGGGCGTCGGCGGTGGGCTGACGCGAAATCGCGTGGTGCAAATTCGGATCGAAGGGTTGGTTCAAGGCCTCGATCCGGCGGCATTCATGCTTGGCCAAGACATCCTGCCATTGCTTCACGATCATATTCAAACCCGCCAAAAGGGCGGATAGATCGTGATTTTGTTCCGCGGACTCGATGGCCCTCCGGAGGTTGTCCAAAACCGGCAACAGGTCGCGGATCAGGTCCGCGCCGGCGTACCGGCGATCGTCGGCGATCTGCCGCTGGACCCGTTTTTGATAATTCTCGAATTCGGCCTGCCATCGCATCGCGCGGTTGCGGTGCTCGTCCGCTTCCCGCCGCAAAGCCTCCGCCTCCGACTGAAGCCGGGTGATTTGGGCCTGATTGTCAACCCCGCCCGAGCCGGCGGCGTCCGGCGGCGTCTGATCGGGGGACGGGGATTCCTTCGAAGAGTCCGCCGGAGGCATCTTGCCTTCCGACGAAGGCATCTTGCTTTCCGATGCGGACATGTTGCTTTCCGCCGAAGGCGTCTCGCTTTCCGATGCAGGCATGTTGCTTTCCGATTGCGATTCTCGAGGTTTTCGCGGAGTCTCGCCTTGCGGCGCGTTTGCCTCCAGGGGCGTTGTTTCTTGCGGTTTTCGGTCTTCAGATCGCTTCGCCATCGCCGTGCCCTCGCTTCTTCACGATTCCGTCACGATCCACCTTGGGGCGAACCGTCGTTTCATTCCAACGCCGCAGCCGGTCCTCAAAGCGGGCCGCGGCGATTCCGCGCGGCCGGGCCGCACTTGGTTTCAGCCGCGCTTGGAGAATAGTTCCTTGATCATGCCGAAGAAGTCCTTCCGCTTGGGCAAAACGTCGGAGTTCTCGATCTCCGCAAGCTCTCTCAACAGCTTCTCGTGCTTGGGGCTGAGACTCTTGGGGACCTCGATGAACACCTGCACCAAAAGGTCCCCCCGTCTGCGAGATCGCATATTGGGCATCCCCTTGCCTCGCAGGACGAAGACCTCTTCGCTCTGCGTGCCGGGGGGGATCTTCAGGATTTCCGGGCCGCTCAGCGTGGGGACCTCGATATCGGCACCCAAAGCCGCCTGCGTATATGTGATCGGTACGCGACAAATCAGGTTCTGCCCGTCCCGCTTGAAAAGCGGGTGCTCGCGGACATGGAGCAAGACGTAGCAATCTCCCCGCCGGCCGCCGTTGGGGCTGAGTTCGCCCTCGCCTTGCAGACGAAGGCGCGTGCTGGCGTCGACGCCGGGCGGAATGTTGACCTCCCGCGATACCGTCTCCACTACCGCCCCTTGCCCTTTGCACTGCGGGCAAGGGTGGGGGATCGTGGCGCCGCGACCGCCGCAGGCCGGGCAGGTCGTTTGCAAGGAAAAGAAGCCGGCCGATTGCATGATCCGCCCACGACCGCCGCAATACCGGCAGGTCTCCGGTTTGGTTCCCGGCTTCGCGCCCGAGCCGTGGCATGTTTCACAGATTTCGTGTCTTCGGAAGCGGACGGTCTTGACGGCCCCCTCCGCCGCCTCGTGCAGGTCGAGGGAGATTTCGCAGAGGATGTCCTCGCCGCGCCGCGGGCGGTCGCGGCCGCCCATCCCGCCGAAGATCTCCCCGAACAGGCCCTCGCCAAAGATGTCGCCGAAGGCCGAGAATATCTCGTTGAGGTCGCGAAACTGATGGGCCTGGTAGTTTCCCGACAGCCCGGCGTGACCGTATCGGTCATACGCCGCCCGTTTCTCCGGGTTGCTGAGAACCTCGAAGGCCTCGGCAGCCTCCTTGAATTTGATGACGGCCTCCTCATCGCCGGGATTGCGGTCGGGGTGGTACTTCAAGGCGAGCTTGCGATAGGCATCCGCGATCTCTTTGTCCGAGGCGCTTCGCGAAACGCCCAGAACCTGGTAGTAATCTCTTTTTTGGGACATCGTCGCCATGTCAGGCTCAATGAGATTGGCTCGAAACGGGGCGCCACGGAGAGGGCGGCACCAGCCGGCTTGACGTGGAGAGCGACTCGGGCGGAATCGCTCGTTCTTCGCGGACCCATTTCCGTGAAGACATCTCCCGAGAACCTTCATCCCCTCAAGTGTAGCTCCCCTCCGCGGTTCGCGAAATGCCGCCGTAACTCGCTGTTGAATCGTAACAGTAGCCGTTCACGCCCCTGCCCGATCTGTTTTCGAAACGCAAAGGCCCAAACGGCACGGATTTTGAAGCGCAGAGGGCGCGGAGGACGCAGCGAAGGCGGAAAAGGAACAAGAGGAAGCAGAACTCGCCACCGCAACTCAGCCTTTCCTCCGTCTCCGCGTTTCCACCCTATCATTCCCGCCTGCGTTCTCTGCGTTTCCTTTGCATTCCCCAAAGCCGTTCACGTGCCTGCCGCCGACCAGTGATCGGTTACTCGTAACAACGACTCTGGGTTGCGATGGGAACCGCAGGGTCGCGGATGCGATGGCCGGGCGACAAGCTTCGGGCCGCCTCCCGGGAGACGGCCCTGGCTTGCGTCCTCTTACTCGATTTTACGGTCCACTCCGACGCCGGAATCGGCGCCGAGGTCGTCGAACGGGGCGCGCGATCAACGGATCACGCCTTCCGCGACGGTTTCCTCTTCATCCTCCTTGGGCACGTCGGTGACCAGCACCTCGGTGGTCAACATCAGGGAGGCGACGCTGGCCGCGTTCTCCAGGGCGCACCGCACGACCTTGGCCGGGTCGATGATGCCCGCCTTGAACATGTCCACATACTTGCCCGTCAGGGCGTCGAAACCGACGTTGACGTCCTTTTCCAAAAGCTCTTCGACGACCACGGCGCCGTCCACGCCGGCGTTGGCCGCGATCTTCTCCAAGGGCTTGGTCAAGGCCCGCCAGACGATATCCACGCCGACTTTCTCATCGCCGCGTGCGGCGCCGCGGGCCTTTTCCACGGCCTCACGGCAACGCAGCAAGGCGACTCCGCCGCCCGGCACGATGCCTTCCTCGGCCGCCGCTCGCGTGGCGTGCAGAGCGTCTTCCACGCGGGCCTTGGTCTGCTTCATCTCGGCTTCGGTCAAACCGCCGACCTGCACGACCGCCACTCCGCCGGAGAGCTTGGCCAGCCGCTCTTGATATTTCTCGCGGTCATAGTCGCTGTCGGTAGTCTCGATCAACTGCCGAAGCTGATCGGCACGGGCCTTGATGTCGGCCGGTTTCCCGCCGCCCTCCACGATGGTCGTCTTGTCGCGGTCGACCGTGATCTTCTTGGCCCGGCCGAGGTGGGACAACTCGACGTTCTCGAGCTTCATCCCCAGGTCCTCGCTGATCAGCGTACCGCCGGTCAGAATGGCGATATCGCCCAGCATGGCCTTGCGGCGGTCGCCGAAACCGGGGGCCTTCACGGCGCACACGTTCAAGACGCCGCGCAGTTTATTGACCACCAACGCCGTCAACGCCTCGCCTTCCACGTCCTCGGCGATGATCAGCAAGGGCTTGCCGACCTGGGCCGTCTTCTCCAAGATCGGGATCAGCTCGCGGAGATTGCTGATCTTCTTCTCGTGGATGAGGATGAAGGCGTCTTCCAGGTAGCAATCCATCTCCGCCAGGCGGTTGATGAAGTAGGGCGAAAGGTAGCCCTTGTCGAACTGCATGCCCTCGACGATCTTGTAGGTCGTTTCCGCGGACTTGCCTTCCTCGACGGTGATGACGCCGTCTTTCCCGACCTTGTCCATCGCCTCCGCCAGAAGGTTGCCGATTCGCATGTCGTTATTGGCGCTGATGGCGCCCACGCTGGCGAGTTCGGACTTGTTCTCGACCCGCTTGGCGAGGGATTGGAGATGATTGACGGCGGCTTCCACGGCCCGCTGGATGCCGCGGCGGATGGCGGTCGGGTTGCTCCCGGCCACCACGTTCCGCAGCCCTTCGCGGTAGATGGCGTGAGCCAAGACAGTGGCGGTCGTGGTGCCGTCGCCCGCCGTGTCCGACGTCTTGGAGGCCACCTCGCGGACGAGCTTGGCGCCCATGTTCTCGAACTTGTCCTCCAGGTCCACCTCCTTGGCGACGGTGACCCCGTCCTTGGTGACCTGCGGTCCGCCGAAGGACTTGGAGAGAATCACGTTGTGGCCCGCCGGCCCGAGCGTGGCGCCCACCACCTCGGCCATTTTTTCCACGCCGCGCAGCAATTTGGCGCGGGCTTGATCCTGATAGAGCAACTGTTTCGCCACGATTGCGGCTCCTTATGATCTGAATCCAAGCGATGCATTTCCGTGCGCCTCGATCAGGCGCCCGCCGTCACTTCACGACCTTGGCCAACACATCGCTTTCGCGAAGGATCTTGACCTCTCGGCCATCGATCTCGATGTCCGTGCCGCTGTACTTGCCGAAGATGACCTCGTCGCCCACGGCTACCGAGATCTCCGTCCGCTTGCCGTTGTCCAGCAGGCGACCGGGGCCGACCGCCAGCACGGTACCGCGTTGCGGCTTTTCCTTGGCGGTATCCGGCAGGACGATGCCGCCGGGCGTCGTCTCTTCAGCCTCCAAGGGCTCCACGACGATCCGATCATCCAACGGGCGCAACTTGATATCCTTCATGTCTTCCACCCTTTTTGATGAAGTTTTGTGTGGATTGAACCAACCTGTATTCGCCGGGCAATTCGGCGGACCCCGGCCGCCTTTTCCCCGTTTTCTTTCCATTCATACGTCGCCCGCGGCGGGGCGGGCGAAACGTCCGTTCGCCTCATCCCCTTGCATCAATAGTCGTAATCGTCCATCTCGTGGTTATGTCCGCCCGGCTTCTGGTCCGTTTCCTTCTTGGGAATGTCGGTCACCAGGCAGGAAGTCGTCAGCAGCAGGCCCGCGACGCTGGCCGCATTCTGGAGGGCGACGCGAACGACCTTGGCCGGGTCGATGACGCCGGCCTCCATCAGATCGACGAACTGATCGCGCTCGGCGTCGTAGCCTTCGTTCTTTTTCATTTTGCGCACGCGGTTGACCACCACGGCGCCCTGCTGACCGGCGTTCTCGGCGATCGTCCGCAAGGGGATCTCCAAGACGCCGGCGATGATTTTGGCGCCCAGGGCCTCGTCGCCGCTCAGCTCCAGCTTTTCCACGGCCTTGGCGGCGCGGAGGAGCGCGACGCCGCCGCCGGGAACGACGCCTTCTTCCAGCGCGGCCTGCGTGGCATTCTTGGCGTCCTCGATCAGGAACTTGCGTTCCTTCAACTCGGTCTCGGTGGCGGCTCCCACGTAGATCTGAGCCACGCCGCCCGAGAGCTTGGCCAGCCGCTCTTGCAGCTTTTCGCGGTCGTAGTCGCTGGTCGTGGTTTGCAGCTCGCGGCGGATCATCTCGCAGCGGCCCTCGATCTCCTCCTTGCTGCCCGCCCCGCCCACGATGGTGGTGTCGTCGGCCGAGACGATGACCTTCTTGGCCTGCCCCAGGTCGCTGAGCTTGACGGATTCGAGGTTGATGCCCAAGTCCTTGAAGATCGCTTTACCGCCGGTCAAGATGGCGATGTCGCCCAGCATGGCCTTGCGGCGTTCGCCGTAAGCGGGAGCCTTGACCGCGCAGACGTTCAAGATGCTGCGGAGCTTATTGACCACCAGGGTTGCCAGGGCCTCGCCCTCAACGTCCTCAGCGATGATCAGGAGCGGGCGGTTGGCCTTGCTCACGGCTTCCAGCAAGGGCACCAGCGACCGGGCGCTGGAAATCTTCTCTTCGTGCACCAAAACCAGGCACCGCTCGAGTTCGCAGGTCTGCGACTCCGGGTTGGTGACGAAGTGCGGCGATAGAAAGCCGCGGTCGAATTGCATGCCCTCGATGAACTCGACGGTCGTCTCGGCCTGCTTGCCTTCCTCGACCGTGATCGCGCCGTTTTTGCCCACCTTGACGAAGGCATCGGCGAGGACGGCACCGATGGAGGGATCGTTATTGCCGGCGATGGTGGCTATCTGGGCGATTTCCTTGCGGTTCTTCTCGTCCACGCTCACCGCCATCTTGCGGACGGATTCCACCGCGGCGTCGACGGCCTTTTGGATGCCGCGTTGGAGCGCCATCGGATCGGCGCCGGCGGCGATCATTTTCAGACCTTCCTGAAAGATCGCTTCCGCCAAGACGGTAGCGGTGGTGGTTCCGTCGCCCGCCACGTCGTTCGTCTTCGACGCGGCTTCGCGGACCAGCTTGGCCGCCAGGTTCTCATTTGGGTTCTCAAGATCGATGTCTTCGGCTACGGTCACCCCGTCCTTCGTCACCTTGGGGGAGCCCCAGCTTTTGTCGAGCATCACGTTGCGCCCGCGAGGTCCCAGCGTCGCCTTGACCGCAGCCGCCAGTTTGTTGACGCCGGCCGCCAGCGATTGCCTCGCGCCATCCTCGAATAACAATTGTTTTGCCACAGTGATTCCTCCTCAAATCTGTAGTAGGTCAACCCCTCTTAGGAAGGTCCACCGGAAGTGTTTCCGCGAATCGCCTCGAAGAAATCGCCCTGAGGAAATGCCCCGCCGTAAGCCGCTCACTCCCTGGAAGCCGTTCACCCCCTCGAAATTGTCCCCCGGCGACAAAGACGACGTCCAGCCGCCGCCCGGAAACCGTTCATCCGTGCCCTGAGCTGCAATTCCACGGCGCCGTATCGGAACAACGCCGCACCGGTGCCGACGGGACGGCGGAGCCCTACCGGTTCCTATGTGGCAGCCCCTGGATTTGAATGCTCCCCGAGGAGCAATATCCATTCCGAATCGCTGCGCAAATTCTTAAACCGTTGATTTATAGCGGTTTGTGAAAAGTATGGCAGTGCGGATAGAAGCGGCCTAACGTGGACACTTCCCAGGTGAGTGCCATTTTGGCAGACGCCGGAAAAAGGCCGCCTGCCGAACCTGGCCGCTCCATGGCATGTCAGGGCATACCATTAAGGAGTGGGTATCCCCCGACGCTCGCTGCAAATGCCTCGCGTTTTGAGATTGTTCGTCGATAGGATCGTTGATAGGTTCGTTGATAGGTTCGTTCACACGTTCATTGATAGGTTCGCTCTGGACTTTTGCAAACTGCTCCCCTCTCCCTCTGGGAGAGGGGCAGTGGGTGAGGGGTTGGTGAGGTGAGGCAATCACGGCAAGCCATTTTCGCGCCCAATTGCCCTCACCGTAACCCTAATTGCCCTCACCATAACCCTCTTCCAAGGCGGACGAAAACTCGTCACCACGATTTGCAAAAGTCCAGTTCGCTGATACGTTTGTCGATACTCGGGCGTCCTCGGACGCTGGCTACGGAACTCGAATTGCTCCCGCTGCCCGAATAGGAGAGATGGAGTGCGCAAAAAGGGCGGGAGAGCTGGATTGCGCAAAGAAGACGGCCACGACGGATCGGTCGTGGCCGCGCGATTTCACCCTAGATCGATTTCGAATAACGCCAAAGGCCGGGCGCTACGTTACGACCTTTCCGACAAGGGTAAGTTGTTTTCAATCCTCTCCGGCAATTATTTCAATCCATTCCGGCGAGGGGAATTATTTCACTCTCGGACCTTGGCCTCGTCCGCGGTGGGGAAGTCTTCGGGCACGGGTTGGGTGACCTTGCCGCTTGCCGCCCATTCGGCCCCCCGCTGGTACGTTACGATAAACGCCACACTCTTCAGCTCCTTCGCGGTGTGCCCCAGCCCGTTGAAGAATACCCGCCCTTTGCCATACCGGACTGTGAAAAGCAAGGGTTCGTGCTCATCCGAGCCGCCCTTGTCGGCGGGCGCAAAAGCGGTGGCGAGGACCGTCAGATTCTTGGCCGGTCCGCGAAGCCAGCCATAGAGTTCGTCCGGTACGTGCATAAATTTCTCGGGCAAGCCTTGGGTAATCGGGTGCTCGGGGTGCCGGATGACGATTTGGAACGGCTGCATGGGGCCGTGCCCGCCGGCTCGGCCGGGCGAGTTATCGAAGACGGCTCGGCCGTCGCGCCAACGCACGTAAGGCCCCCAGTTTTCGTTACGGCCGCCCCAGCCCCCCAGACCGATGATCTCGTTGTATTCGGGCCAGTCGGGGAAGGCGGCACAGGCAAAGTGGTACACGAGCACGCCGCCGCCGTCCTTGACATACTTCACGAAGGCCGCCTTGGTTTCTTCCGGCCAGGCATCTCCCTGGTAGTTGAGGACCACCAGGTTGTAGTCTTGGAATGACGGCCTGAACCCCGACATATCCTCTCCCTTGGCCGGGGATTGGGCCACGTCCACCGTAAACAATCCCGTCTCCTCCAGCAATTGCTTCAGGACCGGCGTCGTCTCTTGCCAGTTGTGACCGTTTTGGCCGGTCACGATCAAGGCCTTGTATTGTGCCGCAAGACCGTTCGCGGCGAACAGCAGGCTCAGCGCTAGGCCCAGCGCTCCTGCCCAGAAGAAGCAGCGTCGATTCATGGCAATTCCCTTTCTCGCAAGTACGTGCGGTGTCGAAAACGCAAGCCGCCCCGAACGCGCGACTCTCCGCATTCGGCGGCGAACCTTCCCGAAGGCTTTGACTAGCATAGCCGCCCGGCTAGCATAAGGAAAGAGCGCGGCCGCGTCCGGGCCGGCGCGCGTCTTTGGCCGGCCGCCGAGCGGGGAAGGTGCCGGCGTCGGCAGCCCTGCCCCGGCGTGACGTGAAAGATTTTACCCGTCCCAAGCGCGAATGGGAACAGGCGACCAAGCTACTGTTCCGCCAATTCCGAAGGGAGGCCGACGGGTTGGGCGGCTGGCCATCAGTACGGCCTCCTCGCCGCCCGCTCTCGCGTAAACCTGCTCTTGCGTAAAAAGGCACGCACGCACGGCATGTTCGAGGTCATCGACCACACCGCCGACATCGGTTTGCGGATCCGGGCCGCCACGCTGGAGGGACTTTTCCAGGAAGCGGCGGAGGGCATGTTCTCGCTCCTGGTGGAAGACTTGACGACGGTTCGCGAGGAGACGGCGGTATCAGTCGAGATCGCGGCGGGCGAGATCGCGGCGGGTGGGATTGCGGAAAGCGAGATTGCGGCGGGTGAGATTACAGCGGGTCGCGGCTTCGCCTTGCGGGAACGTGTCGGCCTCGGCGAGGGCGGCGAGGTTTCCGGCGTCCCCAAGCGTCTTCCGGATGTGTGGGAAGACCTCTTACATGATTGGTTGGCCGAGTTGTTGGTCATGTTTGACGCCCGACGCATGGTTTTTCGCCGATTCGACGTGCGGTTTACCGCGACCGGGCTGCAAGGGCGGGCATGGGGCGAG
>JAAZNR010000338.1 GCA_012798155.1 Thermogutta sp.
GAAAGAGTTCCTCGAAGATCGGGATAAGGTCCAAATCTCGGTCATCTTCCGCGGCCGAGAGTTGGCCCACATCGACGAAGGGGAAAAGGTCCTCAACTACATCGTCGAGCGGCTGGCCGAATTGGGCAAGGTCGAAGGCGGAATCAGTCGCCAAAGCCGCAGACTGATTTGCACGTTCGTGCCCAAATAACCCCCTCAAGCGGCAGACGCTCGCCGTCTCCTAGGGCATTCGACCTTCCCGATCCTTCGGATGGGACGGGCGCGTCGATTGTGCGCGGTCTCCAAACGGCCCGGGCGACGGACCGCTGGGGGCTGCGCTCCGCTGCGACCCCAGCCACCCCGATGTTTCCCCGGCTACCGGCCGATAGTGGGCCGCCCTCCGTCGTGGCCGAGATTTTGTGCGAACGGCCCGCTGCGGCAACCGTCGCCTTCCCAAGCGGCAAGGGCGCGGGTATAATCGTGGTTTCCAATGGTCGAAACCGGCCCTGTCGCGAGTCGGCCGGCGTTTCGGTTGAAGGCGTTTCGGTTGAATTTGTCCGCCGGAGCTACGGTTCGGTACGGTTCGGGCGAACGGTATTGCGGTTTCCCAGTAAACTTTCCCAGTAAATAAGCCTCCCACTATCTTTACGGAACCCGTTGGAATGGCTGTCAAAAAATACAAACAGAAGACCAAGAAGGCCGCCAAGAAGCGATTCAAAATCACGGCCAACGGCAAGGTCAAGCACCGCACGGCGGGGACCAGCCATTTGGCGACGCGAAAAGATCAAAAGACCAAGCGGAACCGTCGCGGCACCGACGTCCTCAGCGAAGTGGAGACGCCGCGGATCCTGCGAATGCTCCCCAACGGCTGAATGAACTCGGCCCACGGCGCACCGATGCCGTGACCGCGTGAGTCGGAGCGAATGGTCCCCGGCTGCCTCGGGGGCCTTCGCGTGAACGGCGAGCGGGCTGGAAACGCCTCTTCTCGAGGAAGAGGGGCCTTGATCTCGTACTTGAAAAGGTTTTGCCATGCGTACCAAGACGAGTTCCACACGTCGCAAGAATCTCAAGCGCCTGTTCCGCCGCGCGAAAGGTTTTGTGGGGGGCAGGAGGAAGCTGGTTCGAACGGTCAAAGAGACGCTGGTTCGGGCCGGCGTTTACGCTTATCGCGATCGCCGCGTCCGCAAGCGAGAATTCCGCCGGCTGTGGATCGTTCGCATCAGCGCCGCCGTCCGCCAGCGCGGGATGCCGTATAGCCGCTTCATCGACGGGCTGAAAAAGGCGAACATCGACTTGGATCGCAAGACGCTGGCCGAGCTGGCCGTCTCCGATCCCGAGGGCTTCGACCGCATCGTGGAGCAGGCCAAGGCCGCCCTGGAACAACCCGCCGCGGTCTGAGCGGATCGAAGGCGGCCGATTGCGGTCCCCCCTTCCGGTCTGTCCGCGCCCGAGCCATTCGGCACCCCCGCCGGTTTCAGGGCTTGGTGGTATCAGGGCTTGGTCGCGCCGTCGCGCTGTAGTATCGGGATCAAGAGGGCGTCCAGGCGGGGCAGCAGTTCGCGGGCCAGCGCCACGGCCGGGCTATGGTGCGCCGGCGTTGCGGGGGGCGATTCCGCCACGAAATAGGCTTTGACGAGCGGCCTGCGTCCGCCGTAGGTCCAGCGCGGGACGGCCGGCGACTTCCAGCCCGACCCGTCCTGCCAGGCCCAAAAGACCCGCAGTCGCACCGTGCCGGTCGGCTCCGCCTTGGTAAACACGGCGGTGGTGAATTCGGCAGTTTGAACCTCGCGGCCGGCCGCGCCGTCCGCCCGGCGGCTCCCCGATCCCACGGTGGACGGTACGTATTCGACCAGGAACGGGTAGGGGCGACCTTCCATCGTGAAGCCCGCCCCGGGATAGCAGGCGTCGGGCGTGTGCACCGAGACGTCGCGCGACCAACCGCCGACTAGGAAGACGGTGGCCCCGTCGGCCGTCGCCCGATTGCGATAGGCGGCCGAGACGATGACGGATGCCCCGCTGATCTCGAGCACGCGGGGATCGATCGGCTCCGATTTTCGCCCTTGCCAGGACGCCGTCTCCAAGGGGAGGGAGCGGAGGGCGTCGAGGAATCCGGGCGGCAATTCGCCGGTGCCCTCGGCCCAGCGTCCCGACCAGTATCCCTCCGCCAGGGCGGAGAGGACGATGGCGGCGGCAATCAGCCCCGGGACGACCGCCCGCCCGGCAAACCGGTTGTGCCCAGCCATCTTTGATTCTCGCGATTCCGGCCGCAACCGCCTTACTCCCCGATGCTACGGATGTTTACGCCTTGCCCGCCGCCTGCGCCACTACGGATGTTTACGCCTTGCCCGCCGGCTGTGTCGCCACGTCGATCGTATAACGGCGGTAGTATGAGCGGTATCGGCGAAAATGCGCGCCGTGCACCACCACGCCCAAAAGGGGCATGTCCACGGCACGGAGTTTCAGCGCGGCCTCGTACACGCGGGCCAGCCGGCTGCCGTCCTGAAGCACCGAGAGCAGCACGCCGTCGGCCATCCGCGCCAGCACCAGGGCATCCGCGGTGGTGAGGAGCGGGCTGGTATCGACGATCACCAGGTCGAAGCCGTCGCGGAGCCGCGCGAACAATTCGTCGGCCTTGCCCTGGGCGATCCCTTCCAGGGCGGCGGCATCGCCGTGGCCGGCCGTCACCACCTGAAGCATCTCGAATTCCGTCTGTTGAACGATCTCCGAAAGCTGCGCCTCGCCGCGGACCCATTCGCTCAATCCGGGACCCAATCGCCGGTCGAAAATCCGATGGACGCGGGGGCGACGGATATCGCCGTCCACGAGGACCGTCCGCCGCCCGGCGCGGGCCAAACTCAGGGCCAATTGGGCCGCCGCGGTCGTCTTGCCCTCTTGAGCCAGAGCGCTGGTCACCAAGACCACCTTCAAACGATCCTGCTTGGCCCGGTGCAACAAGGTCGTGCGAATCTGATCCACGGACTCGGTCAGCGCCGCCCGAACGTCGACGGGAACCGTGCCGTTGCGAGAAACGTTGGGCAGCCATCGCCGCCGCAAGAGCGGCAGGTCGCCGATGACGGGAAGACCCAATCCGTAAGCCAATTGGGCGGTGGAACTGACGGGCCGAAGCAGGTAATCGCCCAGCACCACCACGATCACCACGCCGGCCAGGGTCGTCAGGCCGATGAACAGGACCAGCCTCTGCTTATCTTGCAGGTTGTTGATTCGGGGGACGCCGGCCGGCTCGAATTCCACCACGCGAGGCGGGGCCTCCAATTCCACGTTCCAGCGTTCCAGCTCGTCGCCGGTGCGATCCGCGATGGCCTTGAGCCGTTCCAATTCCGCCCGTTCCGCCTCCAAGTCGGCCGAGTACCTTCCGAAGCGTTCGGCGTCGGCCGCCTCTTTCTCGAACTGCTCCAAGGCCAGCTTCAACTCGTCCTCGAGGACGGCCTTTTCCAACTCCGCGGCGGCGATTTCGTTTTGAAGCCGTTCGGCCTCGGTGGGGGGTAGGCCGGTGCGACCCTTCTCGATTTGTTCGCGGGCGTATTCCGTAAGGGCGGGCTCGAGTTCGGCCCGGCGCTGGGCCGTCGCCGCCTCCAGGGCCTGCAATTCCTCGCTCAGTCGCCGGACCGTGGGAGCCTCGATCCCCGGCGCCACGCGCTGACGTTCCTCGAACAGTTGCGACTCGATGAGGGCCTTTCGCTGCATGGCGGCGGTCAACCACGGATCGGCCGACAAGCCCGCCTCCACGATCTGCTTGATGACCGCCTCGTCGCGGGCACGGCGTTCCTCCTCCGTGCTTTCGGGCCGTTCTTTTTCCAGCAAATCCAAACGGGATCGGAGGACCGCCGTCTTGCGATCCAGCCCGCCGATCTGCCGGCGAAGCTCATTCACGCGGCGGCGGTAGTCGGCCAGCGTTTCCAGGGCCGTGACGGCCTTGCGCCGCACCACCTCCGAATCGCTGCTGCCCACGGCATTGGCCAGCTCCTCGTAGCGAGCCGAGCGGTTCTTCACCAATTCCAGCGTGCGTTCGTAGCTTTGCTGGAGCAGCTCCTTGCGGCGGAGGACGAATTCCCGGTCCACATTCACCACCTGTTCCATGTAGGCGTCCTTGACCGCATTGACGATCTCCTTGATCTGCTGCGGGTCTTCGCCTTTCATGGAGATTTCCAAGATGTCGGCCTCTCCGGGAAAACGGACGCGGATCTGCTGCCGCAACCATTGCACGGGGTCGGCCTTGCCGGCGAGCAGGGGCAAGCGCGCGATCCCTTCCCGCCGCAGGGCCGCGTTCAGCACCAGATTGCTGGTAATCAGCGTGGCCTGGGTCTGCCGCTGCCGCAAGAGAGGATCATCGTCTCGGGTCTCGAACACCACCTTGGGCCGCTGGAGCGAGACGCGAAGCCAGGCCGCGGCCGTGTACTCCACCGGAATCTTGCGATCCGCCACGAACATGGCGATCCCCGGCAGGATCGTGCCCAAGACCGCGATCCACAGCCAGCGGCGGCGGAGGGCATGGAGGACATCCACGGGCTTGGGCGGCCCCTGAAGCGTGTCGCGAACCGCCGCCGGGATCACAGGCCCGGGCGTCTTCGCCGTCGGTTGCAGCCCCGGATTGATACTCAAAGTCATGGACATGAGTCACGTAGCCCGCAATCGCGGGAACCATCCTCGCGCGTCGCTTGTCATACCGCGGGAATCGATCGGCCGCACCCGGCCCGGTCGAACGCGGCTCGAATCTCTATTTTGGTTGCCGAAACAAGAGATTTCCAGCGACTGCCGCCGCCGGGCCGTTGGCGGGGCGTCTGGGGGCTACGCTGCGCTGCGACCCCAGCCACCCGGCACTACCACCCCAGCTACCCGGCGCTCCGACCCCAGCCACCCGGCACTGCGACCCCAGCCACCCTGGCGACAACGCAATCGAGAGCCGCCGGCGTAAGCCGGTGGTGGAAGCGCTGCGAAGAGCGGTGACTGGGGGCTACGCTGCGCTACGACCCCAGCTACCCGGCGCTGCGACCCCAGCTACCCGGCGCTGCGACCCCAGCCACCCGCCGCTACGACCCCAGCCACCCGGCACTACCACCCCAGCCACCCTGGCCGGCAAGGCGTTCGGACGCTCCAAAATCCGTCCGACTGCATCGCGCCGATCCCATCGCGCCGATTCCATCGCCCCGCGATTACATCACGGCGAAGTAATTGTCCACGGCCAGGTCGAACAACTCGGACGACATCCGGGGGGCGATGTCGGCGTACTTGCAATAGTTGAGGACCTGAAGCAGGAGGTCGCGGGGCTGGCAGAAGCGGAATGCCCGGCCCACTCGCTTGTAATGCCTTTCCACCAGGTAATCCACGGCTGCGGCGTCGTACTGGATGCCCATCTTCGGGGCCAGGACCTCGAACAGATTCCGGAACTCCTCTTCGCTCGGATCGACGACCTCGATTTTGTAGGGGATCCGCCGCAGAAAGGCCTCGTCCACCAATTCCCGCGGCTCCAGGTTCGTGGAGAAGACGATCAACTGATCGAACGGCACGCAGATTTTCTTGCCGTTGGGCAAATTGAGGAAGTCGTATCGTTTTTCCAGGGGTACGATCCAGCGGTTGAGCAGCTCGTGGATGGGCATGCGTTGCCGCCCGAAGTCGTCGATCACCAGCGTGCCGCAGTTGCTTTTCAATTGCAGGGGCGCCTCGCAGATGCCCGTGGAAGTGTTGAGCGTTACCTCCAGCGCCGCCATCGTCAATTCGCCGCCCGCGATGATCGTCGGCCGGCGAATGCGGACCCAGCGGCGATCGACCTTGCGCGGATCGATCAAGCCGGTATTCTCGGGCAGGGGGACCTCGTGGTGATTGACGGGATCGAAGAGGCGGATGATCTCGCCGTCGATGCCCAAGGCCCGGGGCACCCAGATGTACGGCCCGAAGGCCGCCGTCACCCGCTCCGCGATGCTCGTCTTGCCGTTGCCGGGGGCGCCGTACAGGAACAGTCCCCGCCCGGAATTGACGGCCGGCCCCAGCCGATCCAGCATCCGCCGGTTGAGCAGCAGGTCGCCGAAGGCGGCCTTCAACTCTTCGGCGGTGGGCCGCTGCTGCGTCAGCGATTGGGCCTGCACGCTCTTCACGTAGTCCTTGAGCGAGACGGGCGCGGCGCCGAAATAGGTGCAGTGCTGGGAATACCGCCGGGCGCGTTCGCGACCCAATTCCCCCAGCTCGTAAACGTAGTCGTTCATGGGGGCGTCGCACCGGTGCGCCACCAGGCGTTCCAGCTTCATGCGGCGCAGCAGTTGATCGACGAGGACGAAGGGCAATTTGATCTGATCCGCCGCCGCCCGGCCGCTGGCTTCGCCGCGTGCCAAGAGGTACTTCAA
>JAAZNR010000339.1 GCA_012798155.1 Thermogutta sp.
CGGGCCTCGGTTTCCGCGAGCAGGCGTTCGTCCGACCACTCGCGATATTCATCCGGCATCAACGGCGGGCCGAAGTGAACCCGAACGCGGCCCGGCCGGGGGAATCGCCGGCGGCGAGGCCACGCCTGAAAGGCGCCCTCGATCGCGGCAGGTACGATGGCGGCCTGCGATCGCCGGGCGAGGGCGGTGAACCCGCGTTCGAACGGCTGCAAATCGCCGTGCGGTGTTCGCGTGCCCTCCGGAAAGATCAGCAGCGCGTCCCCGGACTTCAGGCGGCGAAGGCTTTCCCTAAGCCCCGCCAAGGGATTGCCTTCCAAATCCAAGGGGATGGCGCCGTAGGATCGAAGCAGCCGAGAAAAAAGGCGGGAACGAAACAGGCTTTGCCGGGCCAAGTAACTCGTGGTTCGCGGCACGCCGGCCCCGATCAGCGGCGGGTCCAAATGACTTTGGTGATTCGAGACGATCAGCACGGGACCGGTTCGCGGAATCGCCTCACTGCCCGAGTATCGGATGCGGAAGAACACCGCGGCCGCCGCCCGCACCACGAACCTGCTGAACTCGTACCAGCATCGGTTCACGTGCTTCGGGGGCTTGCGGTCCTTTCGATTCTCGCCTCGTTGAACCACGTTACGGCTTGCCGACGCTTGCGACATTTGTATCGTTCCGCTCGATGGGAAAGAAAACCGACTCGCTGGACCTCGCCTGCTGCCGCCGCGGAGCCGAGGTCTCGGCGGCGAGAGCCGCCGCAACGGCCCTGGGATGATCGGCCGGTTGCACGTTTCTCGCCGCCGGGCATCAGTCGCGCTGTGATTGCGAGAGCCGCGCCTGCCTTTCGCGAACAATTCTTTCCATTTCGGCGACTACCTCTTCCACGGTCAGTCCGTCCGTGCTGATTACGACGGCGTCGGGCGGGCGCCGCAAGGCCCCCACGGGTCGGGACGCATCCGCGCGATCGCGCTCGAGAATGGCCTGCAGGACATCCTCCCACGCGATCGCCTTCCCCTGCGCCGCGTAATCCGCCGCGCGGCGTTTGGCCCGCTCCCGCGGGTCCGCTGTCAGAAAAAACTTGCATTCGGCGTGCGGAAACACGAGGGAGCCTTGATCCCGTCCCTCCGTGACGAGATCGCAGGTACGACCGATCTCCCGTTGCAACTCGGCCATTCTCTCGCGAAGTTTGGGACTATCCGCCACGAACCGGGTCGCCTCCGTCACGTCGGGCGAGCGAACGGCATCCGTTATGTCTTCCCCGTCGAGAAAGAGGCGAGAGCCTTGCCACTCCGGCCGAAAGCGGCCGGCCAAGGGTTCCAGTTGAGCAGGGTCTTTCCAGTCGATGCCCGCCCGCATGGCGGCCAAGGCGGCCGCCCGATACATGGCGCCGGTATCGAGATATCGAAATCCCAGCCGCGCGGCGAGCATTCGTGCCGCCGTGCTCTTTCCGGCCGCGGCGGGGCCGTCAATCGTGATAATCATGGCACCGGTCGCACAGTCGATTCATAGTTCCCGCCGCCTTCCCGGCGTCTCTTGCCCTGTCTGGGACCGTAGCGGCGCCGGAAAAGCGATCTGCCGGCTCCGACTCCGCGAATTGTCGTCGTCCTCAAGCGTCTCGAAAGCGGACTTCGATCGCGCGTCTCTGAAACCGAGCGAAACTCACCGTTACGGCGTCTTCGGCGGCGGGCAGCGGCTCGACTTCCCGTTGCCACAAATCCAGCCGGTACGCGGAGCGCACGGGACGACAGAATCGAATGACGGCGTCCCCCGCCCGCCCTTCGCTCTCCCAAAGTTCCAGCCGAAGCCCGGTGAGCCGCTCCTCTTCGCTGAGCGGCGACATGCCCGTCACGAGTACATTGCGAACATCCACATGGATCATCCACGCGCACGCCGGGTTCGGCAAGGCCGAAACGATCGGTACGGCCGCGGGCGGCTCGATCACCTGCAAAGCCGCCTGCAAAGGGTAGCGAAGGTCCAACCCGATTCCCAGTTCGAATTCCCGGGCCGTTTCTCCCTTGACGATCAGCAGCGTGTCCAATCGCCGCAATCCAATGCGACGGTGAAACGGCAGTCCCGGCGCGAGGAACGTCAAGGCGTGCTTTTGCGTCGCCAGATGAACGTACCAAGGGCTTTCCAAGAGGGAAACTTCGGTTTTGCCGCGACACCACCCGGACGATCCGTAAACCTCGGCCGTCTCATCATTCCAGGCGAAACGGCACGCATAATAGTTCGCCCAGGGGGGGCCGTCGGGCAAACGCTCGGGTTCCAGGTGAATCTTGATCCTCGCGATGGGGAGCCGCTGGGCGACGCTCACCCGCTGCTCGAAGCGTGCCACCAGATCTCCCGCGAGGTTGACCAAACGGCCCCGCGATACGATTTCGGCCACGGGCGGCCCCGGGCAGGCAACTTCGACGGATTCGGCGATCATCCGGCTGTAATGACGTTCCGGATCATCCGCTTCGCCGTCGTCGGCATCTGAAGCGATGGGTAGTCGTAGGGCCAACTTCTGGCCGAGAAGGTTCCTTCCCACGGGAGCCGCCGCGAACGCGGCAATCCCGCCCGTGGTCTCGTCCACTTTCAGCCGAAAGAACTCATTCTGAACGGCCAGGCCCTCCACCCGCAGGGAAGTCTCGTCCGTCACCCGACGCGAGAATAGGCCTCGTCTCTTTTCGACCTCGGGCTGATATGGCACATCGCTCCTGGGTATCGCCCAATAACTGAACGCCGGCACCTCCACGACGACGGGATCGCTCCCTCTCGCCCCCGTCGCCAAGACGGGCCTTTCGGTCTTCGGCGGAAACTCCGTTCCGGCGAGAAGGACATGCCCTCGTTGAGAAAACGGATGCGAATTCAAGAGAATGTGACCGCTCCCCTCGGCATCCTTCGCGGCCGCCGTTTGAAACAGATTCTCCGCGAAAAGGCGGACCGCTCCGGCCAGCATTCGTTCACAGTCCCCGACACGGGCGGCTATCGCCTGGTGATCGACCGGTTTTTCGGCTTCGTAGGCGGCATCCTCCAAAAGGCCCGTCACCGCGGCGCGAATTTCGCTCGCTTTTTGGTCCCAACGGCCGGTGACCAAGGCTCGCATGACGAGCACGTTGACGACGGATTCCGCCTTGACGAGAAGGCGGAAAAGCTGCGTCCATCGACTGATGGGATCCGGAAGCCCGTCCGCGACCCATTGCTTCAAATACGGCGAGGTATAGCGTTCCGCGGGGTGTTGCGTGCGGCCGCCCACGTATTGCGTATCGCGAAAATACTCGGGCAGGAGTCTAAAGGCCCCCAAGACGGGAGAGTAGCCCGCCGTGATCCGCAGCAATCGATACCAGGGGCTGACTGCGTCAGGCCAATGGGCAAAAATGGTCGTGGCGGCATGGTCAAGATCGAGGATTCGCCCCACGCTATCCGCCAATTTCAAGAAAGTGCTGGGGCGCGATGCGTCCAGCGGGATGCGGCCCAACGCATCGACCGATTGCCCGTCTTCGCCCTCCCAGCGGAACTTGCTTTGGTTCCCCACGGGAAAGCCGCCGTCATCGAGGGCGAAATGCAGCGCGCCGACAAACCCCGCCGCGGCCAGAATGCCGGGTAAATGAGGGGACAAGCCGTATCGGCGGCGGCCGAAAACCACCGGACTCGTCTGCAAGTGCGATTCGTATTCCGCGCGGCCTCGCTGGAAGTTTCTGACCCACAGGGATTGCGGCAGCAATGTCAACGGGCCTTCCTGGTACTCTCCGCCCACAATCGCCGCCCGATTCTCCGCCAGCGCTTGCTTCAGCTCGGCCAGCGTCTCAGGATAGCTCCTCGCAAGCTTCGCCGCCAAGCTGCCGGTCATTTCCAGATTGATTCGCCCGCCTTCCCGCAATTCGCGCAACAATCCCGCCCCGAGCGTGGTGTCGGCCGTCAAGGTCAAGTCGATGAGGTGATTCTGAACCGGATAAAAGTATTCGCGGGATTCGCTCAACAGGTCGAAGGCCCGCTGCAAGTGCGATCGCACCTTGTCCGGCTCCCCGCAACAGGCCGCCTCCGCCGCCTTCAGCGCCGACTCCCGGAAGCGGATCTCGTCCAGATTGCTCATGTAGCGCAACTGCCGGGTCATCAGCTCCGCCTGGAGGTGGGCGAAACCCAGGGCGAAAAACTGTTGCAGAATCGACTCCTCGAACTGCGGCCACGGCTCGGGCCACGCAGCTTCCATTTGTCGCCTCAGCTCCGGTTGATCCTTGAAGTTCCGAAGCAGGATGACTTTTTCGGGATTGAGGTTTTCCATCCAGCTCGCCGGAAGGCATGTCTCCGATACGGTAGGAAGGGCGATCAGGGCGTTCTCGGGATCGCTCGGCGGATCGTATGCCCGCTCCCAGCGAGGCAGGAATCGCACCTTGTGCAGAAGCAGGGGGTGATACAGCGTCGTCCAGGCGGAGAGCAATTGCTCCGCGTCTTCATCGTTGCGGTCGAGTTGAAGGTCTTCCAGGCTGTAACAGGGAAGCAATACGATGAGTTGTTGAATCGTCATGGATGGGTCTTTTGGCAGGGAAGATTGTCAATTCCGGTTGACGATGCACCCTCGGGAGGTTTCCCGCATGACCGGACGAAGCCCCGCGACTACGAGCCAGGGGTTTCGGGCGATAGCCGCGCGGGGGCCGCAGCGTAAAGGCGGGTCGACTTGACGCTGAATGCGTTTCTCGGCCGACGCAAAATCATCGCTACTGGAAGAGCGGCACAACGCTCCTTCCGATTGCCCGCCGTTCGATGGACCCGAGGCAAGTCTTTACTATAGCCCATTGCACCCGTTCAGGGGTCCCATCGCGAGCGGCCGCTGCTTGGAACACCCCGCTGGCGTGCCCCGGCGGCTTTTTACGTGGATGCGGCCGCGATTCTCGCCCCCCGGCCTCCGCAAACGGGATCACTCTCATGGGCTAAACGTCAGGAGCTCCTCGCCGGTCTCGGCGTCCCAGACGATGGCCGTGTTATCTTCCGATGCGGTCACGATCCGCCGGCCGTCCGGACTGTAGGCCGCGGACAGAACCCAGTTGGTGTGGCCCTTGAGCACCAAGAGCCTTTCCCCGGTCTCGGCGTCCCAC
>JAAZNR010000340.1 GCA_012798155.1 Thermogutta sp.
GAGGTCCTCGACGTGGATGTAGTCCCGAATGCAGGTGCCGTCCGGCGTGGGATAATCCGTACCGAAGACGGTGATCTTTTCGCGTTGCCCCAAGATCGTCAACAAGACGGAGGGGATCAGGTGCGTTTCAGGTTCGTGGTCCTCGCCCAGGGAACCGTCGGCCGCGGCCCCCGCCACGTTGAAATACCGCAAGGCCACGTAAGCGAATCGGTTATCCGCTTCGGCTTCATCGGCGAGAATGCGTTCCACGAAGTACTTCGATCGCCCGTAGGGATTGATGGGCCGCTGCGGCAGCGTCTCGACGATGGGCACCCGCTCGGGTTCCCCGTAGGTGGCGCAGGTGGAACTGAACACCATACGGCGGACTCCCGTTTGACGCATGGCATCCAGCAGACTGATCGCCCCCGCCGTATTGTTGGCGTAGTATTTCAACGGCTCCGTGACCGACTCGCCCACGTAGGCCAAGGCCGCGAAGTGCATGACGCACTCGATCCGATGCCGGGCGAGGATTTGCCGCACCGCCGGGCCGTCCGCCAAGTCGGCGCGATAGAACGGGATATCGGCGGGCACGGCCTCGCGATGGCCGCGGTAGAGGTTGTCCAAGACGACCGGCTCATGGCCTGTCTGCCGCAATGTTTTCACGGCGTGCGACCCGATGTAGCCGGCCCCACCGGTCACGAGAACTCGCATTCGTGGATGCTCCCATCGTTATCTGTTTGAGCAAGGTTACCTCGGGCGCCGCAGCCCTTGCCGGCGGAATCCTTACAAGTGTAGCTCGTTCCAAGTGTAGCTCGTGTTGCCCGCTGCGAAAAAGGGGATGCCACGGAGCGCCGGCTTTCCCGCGATCGTTTCCTAAGGACGACGACCTTCTCCCGGAAAAGGCGGGCGACCCGGCAGCCCGAGGAGACGCCCTCGCCGATCTTGCCGGGGCCGTTCGTCAAGGCGTATATTGCGTTCGTCTCCGGGTAAATGCTTTCACCTACGCGTAAATATCGGGTTCATCGAGACGAATACTGATACCGGATGCGAGCCGCAAGGGAGACGTCCAACGGCGATCGGGGCGCACGGCAATCAGCTTACTGAAGCGAGAGCCGGCCCGCCTCGTGAGACATGCGGGCGGGGGATCGATTGCCCAGCGACCCCGCCGTTTTGGAGCGACTATTTCGAGAGGCCCTATTCCCGCCCGATTCCATCTGCCTCGGCCATGCCCCCACGACCGACGGATATCCCGATATTGACACGTACCGCGATTTGGAATGCTATTTAGAAGCACGGTTTTCAAGGCGAGATTAGAAATACGGTTGCTCCTCAGGAAAGGAAAAGCTACTTCTCGGGAAAGGAAAGGACATGCTTCCGACGACCCGCGACGCTGCGACGACGGCCGGGCGCGGCCGGAATCCGCGGCGGAGACTTGCAACCGGGGCATTCTTATTGCTTTGGCTTGCCCCTCGGCTCATCAGCGGACAGGAACTGGACTTTACCGCGGTGCGGGCGGAGGTCGATTTCAGCCGCCCGCTTCAGCACTGGGACGGGTTCGGTTTCAATTACGTGGAAACCGCGCAGACGCGCGACTACGCACAGAGTCCCCAGGACTACGGCGGATTCAGCCTCCTCTCGGAAGAGGACCGTCGCAAGATCGTGGACATGGTCTTCGGCGATGACGGCTTACGCGCGGCCATTCTGAAAATGTTCCTCGATCCTTTTCATCAGAGTGAACCCGGCGGGTCCTACGATCATGCGACTACCACGCAGTGGATGCGGTATTTCGCCCGGGAGGGGCTGAAGAAGGCCCGTGCCGGCGGCCGAGACCTGGTCATCATCACGACGCTCTACGGGCCGCCCGCCTACATGACCCGCCAGGGCGTCCTCCGCGGCCGCGATCTCGATCCCTCCCGTAAACATGATTTGGTTCTCTATCTGGTGAATTGGGTGCGTTATCTCCGCGAAACGGAAGGGCTCCCCGTGCGATACGTTTCGCTGCACAACGAGGGAGAGGACTGGATGCGGTGGACGCAAACCGGGCTGACCGACCGGCCGAGCCACGACTACAACCTCTTCTGGCCCCCCGAACAAGTCGCCGAATTCATCACCTTGGTCTCGGAGGAACTGAGCGCGGCCGGCTTGCGGGATGTCGGCGTGACCTGCGGCGAGACCACCAACTGGTACCGCTTCGATACCTGGGGCTACGCCGACGCCGTCGCCGACGATGAGGAGGCGCGAAGTCGTTTGGCGCTGATCACGTCGCACGGATTCTACTCGGGCACGTACGGACGCTGGTTCGGCGAACACAAAAGCGCCGGCATCGACAAGCTCCGCGTTTTGCGGCCGGATCTCCACGCCTGGGTGACCTCGACCAGTTGGAGCCAAATGGATGCCCGAAATATCAAGGAACATCATGGGAACATCTACACCGCCAAAGTGAATGGAATCATCCCTTGGGCGGGAATTCAGCGACCAACGCAATGGGTGGGCGGCGATCCCAACCCCGGCTCCGCCTTCACCGTCCACGAAGATGGTTCCTGGGAAGTGCGGCGCGGTTACTGGTTTTACAAGCAAGTAACCAGGGCTGGGCAGCCGGGCATGACCGTCGTTCGCACCTCCGCCATGGATTCCGAGATCGCCGTCCTGGGCTTCGCAAGCAATGACACACCCAATCCCGATGCCTTCGTCTTGGTCAATTTGGGCCGCAACAAGAGAGTTCGCGTGCGAATCAAGGGGACCCGCGCCGCGGCCTTCACCGCGTTTCGCACCAACGAGGACGGCGCCGAAAGATACTCGCCCATCGGCACGTGGAACATCGATGCTAATACGCTGGTGTACGATGCTCCGGGGGGAACGGTGACCACGTTTTTCGCCGAAGGCAATTGAGTTTTCGCCGAAGGCAATTGACGGCCGCGCCCGCCGGTCCCTATCGTGACGCCTGCGGCTACGGCGGTGCCTCCAAGTTGCACGGATCGCGGGCCGGCGGCCCGCCGGAGGATCGGTGGGTCGTCCGGCGTGAAAGGCCGCCCGGACAAGGTGGGTGACGTATGATTTGCCCTCGCTGCGAACAACCACTGATCAAGAAGGTTACGAGGGAGGGGGCGTTCTTCGAGTGTCCGAGTTGCCGCGGCCGGGCCGTCAATTGGGCCGTGGTTCGCAAACGGATCCGTAAAGACACCGTTAACCGCATTTGGCAAGAGGTCCGCGAACGATCCACCCCCTCTTGTGCAAAATGCCCTGCTTGCGGTCGAAACATGAGCCTCGTCGCCGTCGGGGTGGGCGATCACGCCTTGGAGGTCGATGTCTGCCGACGTTGCCTCTTGGCCTGGTTCGATTTCAATGAATTGGAAAGCCTTCCCGCGACTGCGACTTCGCCCGCCGCGCAACCGGAGCTTCCGCCGGAGATCAAGGAGAAACTCGCGCTGTGGGAGCTGGAAAGGATGCGTCGCCGGGAGGAAGGAAAATTCTGTAGCGACGAACTTCCGGAGAATCCCGTGCACTGGTTGGCCGGCATACTCGGCCTTCCCGTCGAGCTCGATGCCCCCGCCGTTCGCTGCCTGCCCTGGATCACCTGGGGTCTGGCGGCGATGTGTATCGCCGTCTTCTTCGCCACGTGGCACGACACGCTCGGCTTCGCCGAGGCATTCGGCCTCATTCCCGCCGATCTCTTCCGCCTCGGCGGCTTGACCATCTTCTCCTCCTTCTTTCTGCACGCCGACATTTGGCATTTGCTGGGCAATGTGTATTTCCTCTTGGTCTTCGGCGACAATACCGAGGATCACTTAGGGCGACTGCCCTATCTCGGTTTGCTCCTTTGCGGCCAACTTTTCGGCAGTCTCTGCCACGCCCTGTTTCTTCCGCACGATACGGTGCCCTGCATCGGGGCCAGCGCGGCCATCTCGGCGGTCATCGTTTTTTATGCCTTGAGCTTTCCCAAGGCGAAAATCGGCGTGGTGTTTTGTTACTATCTTCTCGTCCTCCGCTGGATCCGTTTTTCCGCCGCGGTGGGGTTGGTGTTGTGGATCGTTTGGCAAACGGTGCTGGTCGCCTTCCAATTGCAGGGCCTTACGAATGTTTCGGCTTTAGGGCATTCGGGTGGGGCGTTGGCCGGCCTTGCCTTCTGGTGCGTGCATCGGATGTCTCGCCTCGACCGCAATCCGCTCACGGCGGCCCCTCCGCCCGGAAAGACCTGAGCCGGCGTCCGCGACCCGGTTTCGCGCCGCGGACGGTCCGCGCAAAGCCGCCGGGCCGCGCGTCGCGTCGTCCTCGAACCGAACGCGGACCTTGTCAAGGCCGCGCCGGGTACCATGATGACGCGCGGACGGCAGCAGCCCATTGCTTTCCTCCCTGCCGAGGTTACGGACCGGGCGGCGCACGATCCGCCTTCAGCCGCATGACTCTTCGGCGGAGGGCTGAAGCCGCCGATGCCAGGAGCCTATCATGATCAAAGATCCCAAGAATACCGATGCGCGAATCGTGTCCGTGGACACCGTTACGCAGGAATACGCCTACCGTACGCCGATGAAGTTCGGCGGCCGCGTTGTGGAAGGCGTGATCCTCCGCGACGTAATCATGGAGGTCGAGACCCGGGGCGGGCTTCGCGGCCGGGGCTTCGGCTCGATGCCGGTGGGCAACGTCTGGGGTTGGCCCAGCGACACCTTAACCGCCGATGAGACGCTGAACGCCATGACCCGGATGGGCGAGCACCTCGTCTCCCGCGTAGCGGAACACAAAGGGTGGGGTCATCCCCTGGAAATCACCAAGGATTGGGCCGGCTATTACGACGCCGCGGCCGAAGAGACCGGGCGGGAATTGCGGTTGCCCGAGCAAATGCCCAAGCTCGCCCGCCTGGTCGTGGCCAGCCCCTTCGAGGCCGCCGTCCATGACGCCTACGGCAAGGCCCTCGGTAAAAACTCGTACGACCTGCTGGGCAAGGAATTCGTCAACGCCGACCTGGGGCACTTTCTCGCCCCCGAATTCGCCGGAGAATACCTGGACGCTTATACCTTGCGGCGGCCGAAGGAACGGATGCCGCTTTATCATTTAGTCGGGGCCTTGGATCCGCTGACCGAGCAGGACATCGCGCAGCGCCTCCGCGACGGCCTGCCCGAGACGCTGCCGGAGTGGATCCTTGCGAACGGCCTGACCCACTTGAAGATCAAGCTCAACGGCGACGATCTGGATTGGGACGTGCAGCGCGTGGTGGCCGTGGATCGCGTCAC
>JAAZNR010000341.1 GCA_012798155.1 Thermogutta sp.
TGGCGGAAGGATTGGCAAGCGACGTGCCGCTGTTGGACCGGTTGAAGTTCCTGGCCATCGTTTCGACGAACCTCGATGAGTTCTTCATGATTCGTGTGGCGGGAATCATCCAACTCATCAAGAGCAATTCCAAGAAGCGCGATCCGGCGGGCATGACCCCGCAGGAACAGTTGGACGCGGTACGCAAGCGGGTGCATCGCATGGCGGCCGAGCAATGGGCGGGCATTCGCCGAGCGATCGCCGCCCTGCGCGAGGAAGGGCTTTGCGTGCTCCCATCGCGGGAATGGTCGGCCCAGGATCGTCGCTACTTGAACGATTACTTCGAGAGGGAATTGTCCCCTCAATTGACGCCGCTGGCGATCAGCACGCTGGATCCGCCGCCGGTGCCGGCCGGGCTGCAAGTCCATGCCGCCTTCCTTTTGGCTCGAGGGAAAGACAAGGAGGACGCCGCCGGCAGGATCGCCGTGGTTCCCATCCCCTTGCGGCAGAATCGTTTCGTGGCCTTGCCCGGCGATAAGCCCCGCCGTTTCGCTCTGATCGAAGATGTCTTGTTGGAGTTCGGCGCCAAGCTCTTTCGCGGATTCCAAGTGCAAGCGGCGTGCGTATTTCGGATCACGAGAGACGCGGACGTCTCGATTCAAGACGACGACGCCAGCGACCTCTTGGCAACGGTGGAGTCGGCCGTCTTGGCTCGCCGCCGCCGCGACCCGCTGCGCGTGGAGGTTACGCCCAACCCCGATCCCGCCATCCTCGAGGCCCTGCTCAAAACGCTGTCCCTGCACCGAGAGGACGTCTATGACGAGGCGGAGATCGTGGGTGCGGGTTGCCTCTGGGAATTGGTAGGCTTGCCGGGCTTCGATCATCTCAGGGCGGCGGATTGGCCGCCGCAGCCGCCGCGCGACTTGCTCGGCTGGGATGATATCTGGCAGGCGATTCAGCACCACGACGTCTTGCTTTTCCACCCCTATGAATCGTTCGATCCGGTAATCGAGCTGGTGCGTTGCGCGGCGGAGGATTCCAACGTCTTGGCGATCAAGCAAACCCTGTATCGGACCAGCGGCGATTCCCCCATCGTGGAGGCCCTGGAAAACGCCGCCCGCAACGATAAAGAGGTTACCGTCCTGGTGGAGGTCAAGGCCCGTTTCGACGAGGCACGCAACGTCCAATGGGCCCGCCGATTGGAGGACGCCGGCGCGCACATCGTGTACGGCGTCGCCGGGTACAAGACTCACGCCAAAGCCCTGCTCATCGTGCGGCGCGAAGCCGGACGCATTCGCCGCTACGTCCACCTTTCCACAGGCAACTACAACGACCGCACGGCGAAGATCTACTCCGACTTGGGGCTCCTGACCTGCGACACCGAAATCGCGGCGGATGTGTCGTCGCTGTTCAACATCCTCACCGGTTACTCCGAAGCCGTGGGATGGAACAAACTCACCACCGAGCCGGGCTTGCTCAAGCAGCGGTTTCTGGAACTCATCGAACGTGAAATGCGGGTGGCCACCCCCGAACAGCCGGGCTTGATCCTGGCCAAGATCAACTCGCTCCAAGACCGCGAAATCATCGCGGCCCTGTATCAAGCCTCGCAAACGAACGTCCGCATCAAGCTGAACGTCCGCGGAATCTGCTGCCTGGTTCCGGGAGTCAAGGGCATTTCCGAGAACATCGAGGTGCGTTCCATCGTGGATCGATTTCTGGAACACGCTCGCATCTTCTACTTCGCGAACGGCGGGCACGAAGAGGTATACCTATCCAGCGCGGACTGGATGCAGCGCAATCTCGACCGCCGGTTCGAGACCATCTTCCCGGTGCAGGCGCCCGAGCTGAGGGCCAGGCTGCTTCACATTTTGGACGTCTTCTTCGCCGACAACGTCAAGGCTTGGAGCCTGCAATCCGACGGCGAATATCGGCGGGTCCCGGCCGAGGGTCCGCCCGTTCGCGCGCAAGAGGTCTTTTACCGGGAAGCCGTGGCGGCGGCGCGAGATGTGCCGAGGCACGGCCCCAAATACCAAGTCCTCAGGGCGCCGCAGGATTGAGAACCGTGGACGTTGCACCCCTGGAACGCAAGCAGCGGCATCCGGCTGTCAAAGGTCGCGGAATCGCCGGCAAACCCATGTCCGCTACCGGTCCCGTTCCGGGGAGCCTAAAAACTCCCGTCCTGGAAGCCTAAAAACTCGCGTTCCTGGAGTCTGGAAACGTTACGATTCCTCGTTGCTTTCGGGGTCCGGCTTTTGGGCGGCGGATTTCAAGACGCGGAGTTCGACATCCGGGTATTTCTTGAGCGGATTGGCACCGCACAATTTTCCGGCCAAGGCGATCCCGCCGACGATCACCGCATAATCGCCGAGTTGGGAGAGGCACACTTCGTCCGGGGCCTTCGCCGACCGCATGTGATCGGCATCGAGCACCGAGCGAATGCGCGGCATCAGAAAATCACCGCATGCCTCCATGACGCCGCCGCCGAGCACGATGCGTTGCGGATCCAGCAAGTGTCGGACGGAGATGCACGCCGCGCCGAGTACGTTCCCCGCGCGCTCCAGTACGCGCGTCACCAGCGGGTCGCCGGCGTTCAAGGCCGCTCGCAAAGCTCGGCTTCGCACGACGCTCAGATCTCCGCCCAGCAACTCCGTCAGAACAGTGGTTTCGCCCTGGGCCACCGCCTCTCGGATATCCCGCTCGATCGCGGTGCGACCGGCAAGGGCCTCCAAGCAACCCGCATTGCCGCAACCGCAGACCGGTCCGCCGATTTGCATGACCATGTGCCCGATCTCCCCGGCGGAATAGCGGGCGCCGCGCCATAGTTTTTGCTTGCGGACGAAACCGCTGCCGATACCGGTACCCACGAAGACGCCGAACACGCTGCGGCAATGCCGTCCGGCTCCTAACCACGCCTCTCCCAGGGCGCCCAGGTTGCAATCATTTTCGAGCACGACCGGAAAGCCGAAACGCTCGAAGAGGAATTCGCGAAGCGGAGCCTCGGTCAGCGGCATGTTGGGCGTCTTCACGATACGCCCGCGCTTGTAATCGACGACGCCGGGGATGCCGACCGCCATTCCCGCGATGTCCCCCGGACGCAACCCCGCTTTCTTGATCGCAGCCGCCACGGCCGACTCCACCGCCTGAAATATATCCAGCGCGCCGCAATCTCGCGGGGTGGAGCAGCGATAGCGCCCGTATACCGTGCCGCGAATATCTCCCACGGCGGCCAGAATCTTCGTTCCGCCGATATCTACCGCGACGATCCTTTTCTCGGTCGCCTGTGCTTTGCGTACCATGCAACTCTCCTCTCTTCTATGCGATGCAATCGTGATTGTGTCGGCGTCGCGATCATCTCGCTGCCGGCACGACGGCAATTCGACCGATGATCCCGGTCGTTCGGCGCGTCACCCCTCGAATCGCGACCGCGTTTCTCCGTCGACTCGGCGCGGAACCGGCGCGGGCAACGGAAGCCTGCTGATCATAACGGCCGAACATCGGGCCACGACCGCGGATCGCGGTTTATCGTGACGGTGTTATTCAATGACGGCTGTTGAAAAACCACGTCGAATTGCAATCGGCCGGGCAAATCCTTCTTCGCGTATCGGCACAGCAGTGCAATCGCCTTCGCCAGAGCAATTTCATCCGTGCTTCCGATAAGCAGTCCCTCCGGCCCGCGAAAATTTTTCGGCACCAAACGCAGCGACTTTTTCTCCCGCGGCGCCGCTTCAAACAGTCGCCGCAAGGCGTTGTTTTCCAGAGCGTTTCTGCCCAACACAAGTTTAGTTTCTTTGTCGATCCGAAAATGCCGGCCCACGGTCAGAAGTCGGAGATCCCAGACGCCGGCCGACGAATCGTGATCCACGAGGTCCCAAACGCGCGGCGCGACGAGCTTTTCGGTCAAGGCACAGCCGCCCGCCGCCTCGGGGACGAAACGCAAACCGTAAATCTCGGCCAACGCCCGCAAAGGACGGCGTGATCGGCCCGCCAAATCATACAATCGGGAACGATCGACAAGACCTTGCTGTTCCATCACGGTCGGCGGAAGACGCTTGGCCGACAGGGGGCGGAGCACGCGGTCTTGCAGGCCGGCCATGTGGGCTACGATCAGCAGATCACGGCGGCGTTGCGCGAAGGGGCGTTGGCCCAAAACTTCTCCCGTAATCAGGAAGGCGGCGCCGATCTCCTCCATCAGCTCCTTCGCCAGCCGGAGCATATAGGCTCGGCAATCGAGACAGGGATTCGCACCGCGACCGAAGCCCTGTTTCGGCGCCCGTAACAAGTCGATATAGTCGTCGCGGATTGCGCGAGCCGCCAACGGAATCCCCAAGGCGGCTGCGCCGCGAAACGCCCGCGCCGTGTGCGGATACACGGGAATCCGCACATGCAGCCCGACGACCTCGATACCCTGCGATTGGACGATGCGAGCCGCCAGCAAGCCGTCCAACCCGCCCGAGATCAAGGCCACCGCGGTCGTCGTCACGGGCGGTCCTCTTGGCGTGCGTCGGCCTGCCCGAGCGGTTCGCCTTCTCCCGGCGGCTCCCGGCCGATGATTGGCGGGGAATCCGGATCATCCAAAGACAGTTGATTCAAGTCGGCGAGCGCATTGCGTGCCGCTTTTTGCTCGGCTTCCTTCTTGCTGTGCCCCCAGGCGGGCCGATGCCTCACGCCGCACAGTTCGGCCGCCACCAGGAAGGTCTTCCCGTGATCCGGGCCGCGCTCCTCGAGCAGAAGATAGCTAGGCGTGGTCCCCAGATTCTTTTGCGCGTACTGCTGAAGGAGCGATTTGTAATTCTCTTCGATCGCGTTACAAACAAGCGAAGCGATCACCGGACGCATCAGCGGTTCCACGAGCGTTTTGGCCGCCGCAAGCCCGCCGTCGATGTAGACCGCGCCGATGACCGCCTCCAAAGCCGCCCCAATCACGGACTGCGGCAACCGGGTCTGCGTCATCATCCCCTTACCCAGCACCAAGAAGTCGTCCAGACGGAGACAGCGGGCGGCCGCGGCGCAGGTCTGCCGGCTGACGGCAACGGATTTGAGCCGCGTCAGTTCTCCTTCCAGATAATCGGGATAGGTCGCGTACAAGAGGTCGCAAACCACCAATCCGAGGACGGCGTCTCCCAGAAATTCCAGACGTTCATTGGAGCGCTGCCGCCGATCGACGCCGGAAGCGTGGGACAGCGCCGTCATCAGCAGGCGAGGATCGCGAAAACGGTAACCGATGGCCCGCTGGCACTCTTCCAGTCGGAGTTCCAGCGACTCCGGCAATTCCGATTCTCTTTCCGGTTCCACGGCGGAAATGGCCTTTCCATATCGAGGTGGCATAGAGCTAACCGGACGATCCCCGCGGCTCGACGCCCCCGGCCCGGAAGGCCGGGCCACGAGCGAAATACTGTCACGGAGACCGATACCGGTGATCGGGCGACTTGCCGCCATCGGAACACGTCCCGAAAAGAGTCGAAA
>JAAZNR010000342.1 GCA_012798155.1 Thermogutta sp.
AACACGGCCGTCTACGACCGCATGACCGCTTGGGAAATGGTGGAGTACTTCGGCCTTTTGTACGGCTGGACGCGGGAGCAGCTCCGCCCCCGCATGGAGCATCTGTTCGACCGGCTGAAGATGAACGAAATCCGCGACGTGCCGGGCGGGCGGATGTCCACCGGTATGAAGCAAAAGGTCTCTATTGCCCGGGCCTTGGTCCACGATCCGCCCGTGCTGATCTTCGATGAGCCGACCTCCGGCCTGGACGTGTTGGTGGCCCGCAATCTGTTGCAAACCATTCGCGAACTCCGCGACCAGGGCAAGTGCATCATCTTTTCCACGCACATCATGCGGGAGGTGGAGAAGCTCTGCGACCGCGTGGCGATCTTGTGCCGCGGGCGGATTCTTACGCAAGGGACCCCCGACGAGTTGCGCGAGCGTTTCGGGGAGGATGACCTGGAGGAGATCTTCTTCCGGCTGATTACCGAGGCGGAGCTTGCCGAGAACGCGGAGCCGGCCGAGGACGCGCGGCCTGCCGCGGACGGCGGCGCCCGGGAACAAGGCGCGGGCCCGATCGAGGACGGCCGCCGGGGGCAACGCGAACACCGGACGGACGACGGCGGCGGCCGGGAACAAGCCGGACGCCGGAAGGAAGACGGCGGCCCGGCACCCGGCGGGGCGAGCGTATCGCCGGGCGCGGGGCCGAAGGCGGCGGGCGAGGGAATGAGGCGGTCATGACCGGGCGGAACGTGCGGATCATTTTCGAGCGGGAAATCCGCGATCAGTTGCGGGATCGCCGCACGCTGATGATGGTCGCCGTGCTGCCCGTCCTGCTTTATCCGCTGATCGGGCTGAGCTTCTTCCAAATCTCTCAGGTGATGCGTCCCAAGCCCAGCCGGATCCTGGTGCTCGGCGCGCGAGAGTTGGGCGATCCGCCGCTCTTCGAGGAAGGCCGCTTCGCCGCGCACCTCTTTCGGAGTCCTCAGGAAGCCCGGCAATTGGAGGTCGAGTTCTACACCCCCGAAAAGGCGACCGCCTTGGGTATTGCCCCGGGCAAGGCGGACGATGACCTGGCGGTGGCGGCGGCCGTCTTGCGAACCCGCCAGTTCGACGCCGTCCTGCGTTTTCCGCCCCAGTTTGCTCAGCGATTGGAGACCTTTCGGGAAGAGGTGCGGCGGGCGATCGAACGCTTGAGATTGGAGCGGTCGGCGGAAGGGGGAGGGCCGGGTCAGGCGGACTCCCCGCAAGGCGGCGCCGTGGCCCTGATCGTGCCTGAAATCCCCAACCCGCAAATCTTCTACTCCACCGCCAACGAGCGCTCCACCGAGGCCTTTCGGCGGCTGAACGACGTGCTGTTGCAATGGCGGGAGCACGTGGGCGCGGCGAACCTTTCGGCGGGCGGTCTGCCGCCGCAAGCCGCCAAGCCCTTTCGCGTGCAAGAGGCCGACGTCGCGGAGGACAGCGGCTTCCGCGGCGCCGCCCTCTGGTCCAAGATCATGCCGATCCTGCTGGTGGTGTGGGCATTGACCGGGGCGTTTTATCCGGCCGTGGATTTGTGCGCCGGCGAGAAAGAACGGGGCACGCTGGAGACGCTCCTGTCCAGCCCGGCGGAACGCGTCGAAATCGTCCTGGGCAAATTGGGGGCCGTCATGATCTTCAGCATGGCCACCGCCGTCCTGAACCTGGTCAGCATGGGACTGACCGGCTGGTTGGCCCTGGGGAATCTGCCCATGTTCGCCCCACCGCCCTGGTCCGTGGTGTGGCTGATTCCGGCGCTGATTCCCACCTCGGCGGTGTTCAGTTCGTTGGCCCTGGGAATCGCCGCCTTCGCGCGTAGCACCAAGGAGGGCCAGTACTATCTGCTGCCGCTGCTGTTCCTGACGCTGCCGCTGGTGGGCGTGCCGGTGGCCCGCGGGCTGGATCTGACGCTGGGGACCAGTCTGGTTCCCGTCACGGGCCTGGTGTTGTTGCTGAAGGCGTTGATCGAGGGGGAGGCGGCCCACGCCTGGCCGTTTGTTTTTCCCGTGGCCGCCGTCACCTTGGGCGGGTGCTACTATGCCATCCGCTGGGCGGTCTTGCAATTCAATAACGAGCAGGTCCTGTTCCGCGACGCCGACCGCTTCGATCTGCGATTGTGGCTGCGGCGATTGGTCCTGGAACGGCGGGACGTGCCCTCGCCCGCCTTGGCGGTGGCGTGCGGGCTGCTGATCCTCTTCGTGCGATTCGCCCTGACGAACCTCTTCTCGCGGTGGCAAATTCAGACCGACTTGATTCGGCTGGCGGTCCTTACGCAGTTGGCGGTGATCGCCTCGCCCGTCCTGCTGATGACCCTCCTCTTCGCGCGGAGCGTGACGCGGACCTGGCGGTTGCAGATGCCGTCGTGGCGGGGAATGGCGGGGGCGATCCTGCTGGCCTTCCTGCTGCAACCCGCGGCGACCTGGCTCCAGCAGACCGTGACGCGGCTCTATCCGCTCGATCCGCTGTTGCGGGAATACCTGCTGGGTTTGACGGGCGAGTTGAGCAACCCTTGGCCAATCTTCCTAGCCTTCGCCCTCTTGCCCGCCGTCTGCGAGGAAACGGCATTCCGGGGCTTCATCCTGACGGGGCTGCGGCAGGGCGTCTCGGCCCGAAATGCGGTCGTTTTCAGCGCCCTCTTTTTCGGTCTGAGCCACACCATCCTCCAGCAATCGATCACGGCCTTTGCGGCGGGCTTGGTGCTGGGGACCATCGCCCTGGTGACGCGGAGTCTGTGGCCGTGCATCGCCTTCCACGCCGTCCACAACTCGTTGACGTTGGGGACCGGCATGTTGGCTGCGGTATTGACGCAGGATTGGGGACGCTATGAGGACATGCGGCCCGGCGTGACGGCGGTCGTTCGCCGGCTGGGGAGCTTCTCGGAGGACGGCTTCGCATACCATCCCGCCGTGACGGCCCTGTCGCTGCTTCCGGCGGCCTGGGTGCTGTTATGGATGTATGCCCCCGCCCGCCTCCGCCCGCCCGGCGACAGCGATACCGACCCGCCGCTCGAGGACGACGATGAGTGACCGCGACGTCCCCAACTCGCGAAGCGCCGCCCCTTCCGCGGAATCGCTGCGGATTCAGGCGGAATGGGTCTTGCCCATCCACGGTCCGCCCTTGCACTGGGGCTGCGTGCGGATTCGAGCCGGGCGGATCGAGGCCGTGGAGCCGGGCACGCAGCCGCGGCCGGAACCCGATCCGAGCCGAATCACCCTGAGGGGCACGGTACTGATGCCGGGGCTGATCAACGCGCATTGCCACCTCGAATTGAGCGGTTGGAATCGGCCCCGCGCTGCCCGGCAAGAGTTCCGGCATTGGGTGCCGGAGGTAGTGGCGTTTCGTCGCTCATCGGAGTATCGACCGGACGAAGCCGTGCGAGCCGGACTGGCGGAGTCTCTACGGCACGGCATCGTTTGGATCGGGGACATCGTGCCCGCCGCCTTGCTTGATCGAAGTTCCGGCGGGGATGGCGAAGACGGCGGGTCGCCCCCGCAAGGGCCCCGTCCCGGCGTGACCGCTTTTCTGGAAATCGTCGCTCCCTTGGGCAAGGAGCCGCGAGAAATAGCAGCCTTGGTGGAATCCCATTTGAAGCTGTGCGAGGCGCGCGGATGGCGGCCCGGCCTAAGCCCCCACGCCCCGTACACGATCCCCTTGGCCGTCCTGGGAGAGATCGCCGGCTGGTGCCGCCGCCACGAGCTTCCCTTGGCCATTCATTTGGGGGAGACGGCGGAGGAGCGTCGCTTGCTGCAACGCGGCGACGGACCGCTGCGGGAGATGCTGGAGCGACTGTCGGCCTTCGACCCGCGGCAATTCCCCGGCGGCGCCGACTGGTGCGATTACTTGGCGCGGTTGAGCGATGTTCCCCGCCTGCTGGTCATTCACGGCAATCATCTCGACACGGCGGCGATCCGCCGTTTGGCCGGGATGGGGAACGCGACCGTGGTCTATTGCCCGCGGACGCATCGCCGCTTCACCGACGCAACGTATCCCATGGCGCTGTACCGCGAAGCCGGCATTCCCGTGGCGGTGGGGACCGATAGCCGCGCTACCGCCCCGGACCTTTCGTTGTGGCGCGAGCTGGGTGCGGCCGGCGCGGGCCTTCCCGGCCTTTCCCCCAAGGACCTGCTGGAAATGGTCACCGCCATCCCGGCACGGGCACTGGGGGTGGATGGAGAGATCGGCACGCTGGAGCCGGGCAAACGCGCGGACCTGACGGCCGTGGCCGTCTCCCAGAACTCGGACGACCCCTACGCTGCGCTCCTCGGGCCGGAGGCGACGGTAAGTCGCGTCTGGCTCGCCGGTCAACCTGTCGTAGCCCAGGGCGAAGCGTGATCGCCGCTGCACGGAGTGAACCGGCGGCTTTTCGCGTCAATGGGTGTCCACGATCAGTTGCTTCAGGC
>JAAZNR010000343.1 GCA_012798155.1 Thermogutta sp.
CCCTCGCATCAGTTTTCGATAGGCCTCCACGGCCAATTGATCGCAGCGTTCGTTTTCCGCGTGGCCGGTGTGACCGTACACGTGTTGGAATCGGACGTCGTGCTGGTCCAACAGCTCGGCCAGCCGCCGCCAGAGGTCGTCGTTCTTGACCGGCACCGGTTTTCCCTTGACCTTCCGCATCCAGCCGTTGGCGCGCCAGCCCGGCAGCCATTCCGAGAACCCTTTTCCGACATACTGGCTGTCGGTAATGACGGTCACGCGGCTTGGCCGTCGGAGGGCCTCCAACCCGCGGATCACGGCCGTCAATTCCATGCGATTGTTGGTGGTTTCCGGTTCCGCGCCCGATTGAACCATCTCCTTGCCGCTGGCGGGGTGCCGAAGGATGAAGGCCCAACCGCCCGGCCCGGGATTACCCGAACAGGCCCCGTCGGAATACAGCAGGACCTGCGGCAAGTTCGTCGCCGACCGGCGATCGCTCGGCCTACGCCGCGCCGCCTCCTCCGCTCCGGCCGTCCTCGATCCGTCCATCAGCTCATCGCCCTGCGAATAGGACAAGTCCGCTTCCATGAGAGCCGCAAACAGGCCGGCCGAGTTTCCCCGAAGCAGGCCTGCCGCGGCTTGTGCCGAACCGCCTGGGCCGCCGACCTCGCCGCGGTGGATCATGGCGGCCTACCAACGTCCTCACGCCGACCCGGCATACAACCCTTGCTTTCGGCGGCAATGCCCGCCGAGCGACTCGGCACCGCCATCCGCCGCCGCGGTCCGGAGGTCACCGGCCTTGGGCGGTCGGACTGCGGCGCATCGCAGCGGAGTCCGAGGCGGCGGGACGATCGCGGTCGAATCGCATCCGCGAGAAGTCGGAAAACTCCTCCCCCACCGGTCGATCTTCGAGGTGGGAAATCTCCAATTGCCACGGTAATCGGACCGTGAACACGCTTCCCCGGCCCAATTCGCTCTGCACGCTCACTTCGCCGCCCAGCAATCGGCACAGTTCCTTCACGATCGACAAACCCAAGCCGGAGCCGGGATACTCGCGCTTCAGAGGGTCGCCGTCCGGCATGGCGGTCCGCCCTTGGCGGAACTTCTCGAAGATGATCTGACGATCCTCCTCGGCGATCCCGACGCCCGTGTCGGCGACTCGCATCACCATGCAACCCTGCTGATCGCGATACACCGAGATGCGGATGGACCCGCCTTCCGGGGTAAACTTGATCGCATTGGAAAGCAGGTTGTTGAGGATCTGGGCGACGCGATTCTGATCTTGAAACATGGGCGGCAGATTCGGTTCGATGTCCACGCTGAGGTCGATGTTTTTCTTTTCAGTCAGGGGCCTGGCCATGTCGCACTGCGAATGCACCACCTGCTCGACGGCGAATTCCGTGGGGCGGACCTCCATCCGTCCCGCCTCCATCTTGGCCAGGTCCAAGATGTTATTGATCATTTCCAGCAGCATCCGCCCGGACTTCTGGATGTTTTGCACGTACCGCCGTTGCTTCTCATCCAAGGACTCGATGGAGCTGAGCACCTCGCTGAAGCCCAAGATACTGTTCAGCGGCGTGCGGAGCTCATGGCTCATGGTGGCCATGAAGTCGCTTTTGACCCGGTTCATTTCGTAGAGTTGCATATTGAGCTGCGCCACCTCATCCAACTTGGCGTCCAACTCGGCGTTCAGATCGCGAAGCTGGTCCTGCACCGCCACCAAGTGGCTCAACATGCGGTTGAAGGCGTTGGCCAATAGCTCGAACTCGTCGCGGGTATGGATTCTCGCCCGCAGCGCCGTGTTGCCCTCGGTGATGGCTTCGCTGACCGCCCGGAGGTGCCGCAAGGGCCGGACGATCACGTAGCGGATCGTCACATAGAAGGCGATCATGGCCAGGAACGCGGTGATGATGGCCACGGCCAGGAGCATGCTCCAGTACTTCATCACGGCGGCCTGAGTCGGACCGTTGGGGATCGTCACTTGAAGCACGGCCATCAAATCGCCCTCGCGGATGGGCGCCGAGGCGGTGCTCGTCGATCCCGGCGTGTATCCCTCGCCCTCCAGCAAGCGATGGCAGTCCACGCAGGATCGCTCGGCCCAGATCGGCTGGTAGTATTGGTATTCCCGCCCGCCCTCTACCAGGCGCTCGGCAAACAGCACGGCGTCCTCTTGATTGCGATCCTCCTCCGTCATGCGAGCGAATTGCTGCAGCAATTCCGACTCCAAGGCGTCCTGGGGCGGCCCCCCCTCCGACGTCTCCTGAAATCGCCGCTCCGGCGGGCGGACGAAACGCCATCGATACCCCTGCAATTCGCGATTCCGAATCACGCCCGTCAGGTATTCCACAAAGTCTTTTCGCGGCTCCATCGCGCGATAATGCGTGGTCAGCATCACCTGATCGACCAACAGGCGGGCCGTATCGGGATTCTGCCGGGTCACCACTTCTCCCGTCACGCGCCAATACAGCAACACGCTGACCGCGATGACCAGGACGAGAAACAGGCCGAAGAGCGCAAGGCACTTGACCTCCAAGCTGGTTTCGATGAGGGCGCGATCCAGGCGGCGACTCATGATCTCGCCGATCCCTTACTGTACGGCCGATTCTTCAATCGCATCCAATCCACGCGACATGTCCCGTCACACTGTCGTTTCCGAGCGATGCGCAACCTCCGCCCCCGTCCTGGGACCTCCGTCCCCCGTCCCGGGACCTCCGTCCCCCGCCCCGGAACGGCCGGCATCGCCCCCCGGCAACGCTTGCCCAAGCCATTCCATGATACGCCGCCGGCACCTCCGGCGAAAAGGCGTTCCCGCCGCCGTCGGGCCGTTCGTGCCTTGGCAAGCGGAGCACAACAGGTCGCATCCGGCCGCCGATGTTGGCACGACCATCCGTGGCTTCGAGGTTGCGTGGCGAGCGGCTCGCCGCCGTCCCATCGGCGCCCACGGGAGCCGACGCCCGTCTCCTCGGCCAAGACGATGGGCAACGCGTCAAAGCATATCGATCGGATCGACATCGACCGTACACGCAATTTCCTCCGGGAGCCTGACATCGTTCAAAACCGAGCGGATTGCTCGGCGGAGGCGTTCGCCGTCGGAGGTTTGAATCAGAAAGTGATAGCGAAACCTTCCCCGCAACTTGGCCAACGGCGCCGGTGCCGGGCCGAGCAATCGAAACAACGCCTCCCCGTTTGCCGCGTTCGCCCACTCTTGTCGAATCCGCTCGGCCAGGGTCTCGGCCGCCAAACGAGCCGGTGCTTGCCGCACGGAGTGAAGGACGAAGCGGATGAGTTGTGCGAAGGGCGGGTAGTGCATCGACCGGCGATTGGGCAGCTCCCAGGCGGCGAACTGTTCGTAATCGTGCCGCACCGCCGCCAAGATGGCCGGGTTCTCCGGATCGAAAGTCTGAACCCAGACCTCGCCGCCCTGATCCCCCCTCCCCGTTCGCCCCGCCACTTGCGTGACCAATTGGAAGGTCCGTTCCGCCGCGCGAAAATCGGGAAAGTGCAGCGCCGTGTCGGCGTTGATCACGCCCACCAGGGTGACGTTGGGAAAGTCCAGCCCCTTGGCAATCATCTGCGTGCCCAACAAGATGCGGACTTCGCCGCGACGAAAGGCCTCCAGGGCCTTTTCGTGCGAGCCGCGACTTCGCATCGTATCGGCGTCCATTCTCAGGCAGGCCACGTCCGGGTATCGAGCACGAATCTCCGCCTCCAACCGCTCCGTCCCCAAGCCGCTGAAGTGAATGCCCTCGAATCGGCATTCGGGGCAGCGAGTCGGCGCGGGCACGCGGTAGTCGCAGTAGTGGCACATCGCCGTGGCCTCGGAGCGGTGATGGGTCAAGGCGATATCGCAATCCGGACATCGCACCACGTACCCGCACCGGGCACACTGGATGTGCGTCGCAAAGCCGCGTCGATTCAACAGCAAAATCACCTGCCCCCCTTGCGCCAGCGCTTGCCGCACGGCGGCGTCCAGTCGCCGCGTAATCGCCCCCTTGTCTCCCCGTTTGCCCCGCGGCTCGCGCAGGTCGATCGTGCGCACCGCCGGCAAGGGGCGATCCTCGATCCGCCGCGAGAGCTTGACCAACCGGTACCTGCCCGATTGTGCGCCGTGCCAACTTTCCAACGAGGGCGTCGCCGACCCTAGAACCAACGGCACGTTTTCCAGCATGGCCCGTTGCAGGGCGACGTCCCGGGCATGGTAACGCGGCGTTTCATCCTGCTTAAAAGAGGTCTCGTGCTCCTCGTCGAGAACGATCAGCCCCAGGTGCGGCGTGGGCGCAAACACGGCGCTCCGCGCGCCGACGACCACCTGCACGCCGCCCGACGCGATCCACTCCCACTGCCGCGCCCGCTCCACGTCGGTCAAGTGACTGTGCAGTACGGCCACATGTTCGAATCGCGACCGAAACCGATCCAGTGTTTGCGGAGTCAGGCTGATTTCCGGCACCAGCACCACGGCCTGCCTGCCGTACGAAACCACCTCCTGGATGGCTTGGATATAGACCTCCGTCTTGCCGCTGCCCGTGACTCCCTGGATCAACACCGTACCGTGCTTTCCGGAGCGCAGCACCTCTAGGACGGCATCCCGGGCGGTGCGTTGCTCGTCGGTCAGTGCCAACGGAGCTTGCCGAGCAAAGACTTCGCGCCCGAGTTTTCCTTCCCGGACACGAACCGATTCCTTGCGGATCCAACCGCGAAGGACGAGGTTTTTCAGCACGCCTTCCTTGCAGCCCGAGGCCGCCGCCAGATCCCGCGGGTCCCAGGCCCGATCTTCGCGCGTCAAAATCTCCAAAACTTTGCGCTGCTTAGCGGTCAGCTTGAGGTTCTCGAGATTGGCCGCGGCAACCGTTGCGCGGACAAAAATCCGCCAGCGCGAGCCGGCTTGCCGCCGAACTCCCGCGGGCACCACGGCCTCCAAGACCTGCCCCCACTCACAGAGGTAGTGATCCGCAATCCACGCGGTCAACTTCAGCATCGTGGGAGAGAGCAACGCCCGCTCGTCCAAGACGCGGCGCACGCTTTTCAATCGATCGCCGGAAACGCGTTGCCACAGCAGGTCCACACAGTAACCGATCCGCGGCCGGTTCCCCCGACCGAAGGGCACTTCCAGCCGCTTTCCGGGGCAAACGGCGTCCGCCATTTCCTCCGGCACCCGATAATGGAAGGCGCCGCGGGCCCCTTGCCCGAATACGACCACCGCCACGGGGGACTCCTCTTGGTCTTCCCAAGGCGCCTCCACCGGGGCATCATCGAAGAGAGTTCTCTGTTTTTCCTTCATATCGCCGTTGCGGGGGGGTCGGTCGAGCAAGGTCGATGGACAGGCCGGCCCGACACTGTCATCGCCTCTCATTACATTCTCGCCGTCGTTTTCGCCCGACGCCCGGTCAACGGCTCGCGAACACCGGGGCATTCCCCCGTCCTCCCAAGGCGATACAATAGGCTTGCGACCGGTTTGGGCCGCCGGCATTTCCCTCTCATTCTGAGCTTCCCGAACCGGTTCTGCCATGCCAAGATCAGCAGGACTTGCGTCCCCCCAGCTTGTGCGGTCGGGGATTTCATCCGGCGTAGTCACGCTTGCCTGGTCGATGTCGTTAGGCTCCTCACCCTTGGGAAGGACAACGGGGACAATCGCGATCTACAAGCGAATGAATATCCTAATACCACAGCGCCGGCTCGGCCGGCATTGCTCAATCGGGGTATTCCGGAGAACCAGTCTTTCGGAATTCGAGAAACGTGGAGTATCCGAATTAGCGAGCCGGCGCCGTAGCACTGATCTATCAGGCGAATAACGATCCCCATTCACAAAACATCATGCGCATCGGCATTTACGGCGGAACGTTCGATCCGATTCATTTCGGCCACCTGTTGCTGGCCGAGAGTTGCCGCGAGCAAATCCCCCTGGATAAGGTTTTTTTCGTACCCGCCGGTAATCCGCCGCACAAACGCGGGACTGCGGTGACCCCGGCCGTGGATCGCCTTGCCATGCTGGAGCTTGCGATCTTCGGCGAAGACGCCTTCGCCTCTTGCCGTTACGAAATCGACCGAGAAGAGGTCAGCTACACCGTGGACACCGTGCGGTGGTTCCGTGAGTCCCGGCCGGAGGCGGAGCTTTTCTTGATGATGGGTGCCGATATGTGGTACGACCTCCCCCACTGGCGAGACCCCCGAGAGATATGCCGCTTGGCCACGCCGGTGGCCGTCTGCCGCCCGGGAATCCCGGCCCCCAACCCCGATCGCCTGCTGCCGCTGCTTCCGGAAAATGGGCCGATACGGAACGTTTTGCGGGTGGAAATGCCTGCGATAGGCATTTCGTCGTCCGAAATTCGTGCTCGGGTTGCCGCGGGAAAGAGCATTCGCTTCCGCGTTCCCCGTGCAGTCGAAGCGTACATCGCGACTCACCGGCTGTATCGGTAGATCTCCCGATCTCCGCGGGCGACGGGCGGATGAGTCGCACTTCGGCCAACCTTGCTCGCTCGCCCTTCCCCGCTTACCCGCCAAGGCGGGAGGCGGCGGGACGTACCGACCGGCTCGCGAGGGGTTTTGCTGACCCGCTCGCCCGATTCCGTTGCGATTCGCGCCGCCTATGCGGGATTCTCGCCCCGACTCAAGGCCTCTCGCAATTGTTCCCATTGCTCCTGAGCCGAGCAGGCTGCGTCGATAAAGACCACGGTCTTTCCCCGTAACTCGCAAACGGAGCAGCCGGCTCCACCCAGCCACTCCTCTCTGATTTCGTATCCCATGCTCCTTGCCAAATCCACGAGATCTCTTACGGCATCCACCGCGCTCATCCTTGAACTCCCGCTCCATCTTGCCCATTCCGTTCGCCGTAGGGATTTGCGGCACGCGGACAAATCTTGCTGATTGTAGCATTCGCAAGTCGAGAGCAGAAGGCAAAATCGTCGATACGATTGTCAGACCCCGACAGCTCCCCGCAGAAAGATCATCCTCCCGGCGAACAGATCATGCTCCCAGTGGAGAGATCATCCGCCTCGCGCAGACATCGTGCTCTTTGGGGAGAGATCATGCTCGGGCGACGAAGTCAGGGAGGGTTTGGAAGTTTTGCCCGTCCCACAAGATCGACACAGCGCATCCGCCGGGAAATCCTGCGAAAGTTTAGCGATTTTCGATAGATTATGCCCGGTGCTCGTCTTCGATCGCCGCGGCACCCTTTGCCAAGATACGTGACCAGCATCGAGGAATCCTCCGTGGCAGACACGACTCCCGCTACGTCTGACGTCAGTCTTGAAGAGCAAGTCCGCATCCTCCAAGAGCGGCTTCAACGCGCGGAAAGGATGACCGCCCTGGGGGAATTGGTGGGAACCACCACGCACGAGTTCAACAACGTACTTACCACCATCTTGAATTGGGCGCGCCACGGACTGCGGCACAAGGACGATGCGACCCGGGAAAAGGCCCTGGAGACCATCATCAGTGCGGCCAACCGCGGCAGCAAGATTACGCAAACGATTTTGGGCTTAGCCAGAAATCGGTCCGGCGAAATGGAGCCCACCGACCTTCGCCGGTTGCTCACGGATACCCTGCTGCTCTTGGAACGGGAGATGAACAAGTATCACGTGCGGGTGGAAGTGCAGGCCGACTCCGTCCCGCCCGTGCTAGCCGACGGAAACCAGATTCAGCAGGTATTGCTGAATCTTTTGGTCAACGCCCGGCAGGCCATGCCGCGGGGAGGCCGGCTGACGATCCGCCTGAAGCACGACCCCGAATCTCAAACCGTGGATTTGCAGATTCGCGATTACGGGACGGGGATTCCGCCCGAGGTGCTCCCTCGCATCTTCGATCCCTACTTCACGACCAAGAAGGGTCCCGACGCTAGCGGGAAGGGCGGCAGCGGCCTCGGTCTGTCGGCCTGCCGCGACATCATCGAGGCGCATCACGGCCGCATTCGCGTGGAAAGCGCTCTGGGAAAGGGTACGTGTTTTACCATCCGCCTGCCCGTCGCCAAGCAACCCTTGCCGGCCCCCCCCCGCGACAACGATGGGACCGACGCCTCGCCGGAATCGCCCCACGAGATGCCGATATCCCGCGCCGGCGGGCGCGCTGCGCCGGCCGCTCCCTTCAGCCGTTCGATCCGCTCGGCCGAAGCACCGCGTCCATCCCGCGGTGAAACGTAATCGACGCCGGACCGTCGCCATTTCCGGACGGCCACAAAACAGCCGCTCGCATCTTGTGAAATACTCACTTCCGGACGGCGTCAAGGCAGCCGTTGCGATCTTGTGACTGGACTTTTGCAAATTGTGGTGACAAGTTCTCGTCCGCCTTGGAAGAGGGTTATGGTGAGGGCAATTAGCCGCGAAAACGGCTTGCCGTGATTGCCCAACTTCACCAAGCCCTCACCCGCTGCCCCTCTCCCAGAGGGAGAGGGGAGCAGTTTGCAAAAGTCCAGTTGTGAAATACCGGCCGGGGAAAGAACCCGGTACCGTCCGACGCCCGCTATGGCCCGGCCTGTGCCGGCATCGGACTTGAATTCGGAGAGGGCACGACCACGCCGAAGCGGCCGCCGATCTCCTCGACGATCCGCTGCTCCAACGCGGTATCGCGGCCCAGGGGAATCCAACCGGAATGGGTTTCCGCCTCACCAATGGGACTCTCCACCCGATTCAAAGAGCTGTCGTTGCGGAAGGTGGCCGACGATGCCGTAGCCCCCGAGGGCATGGCCAAGTCCTCCAATTCCTTGAAGACTTGCACCGAAATCCAATACCCGCCGTCGCGAGGCGATACGCGGATTTCCGCCCGTCGGCGAACAGTCTGCAACGTGGCCTCCAGACGGGAATATCGATCCGGCGAATCCCGATGCCAAGGTTCCAACAACGTGGCGCCGATCTTCGGTCGGGTCTCCAGCCTCCCCTCCGTCACGACTCCGCCGAGATCGCGAACCGGTGACTCCGAGGCGATCTCGAAATAGTTGTCTACCACGTCGACCAAGTTCTCCCACAAAATGAGGGGATCGCGAGCCTGTACGAAGATCGGGTTCGGATAGTACGGGGCCAGAATCTGAGGCGGCGCATCGATCAACCACGGGCGAGTACAGCCCGCGCAGACTGCGCACAGCACCCAGATTGTCCAGAAATCCCGCGCCGCCACGCTGATCGCCCAGTCCTGCTGCTAGCGTCCAGTCCTACTGTTAGTTGGACTCGCTAGTGTTTCGCTTTGACCGGAAATTCCCGATCCGGAGCCGCCCTTTCGGCGCGGAGTTTCCCCCAATCGCCCACCCGAAGCAAGGGCAATTCAAACCGGCGAATTGCGCCAAAAAGAGAAACGCCCGCGCCGCTGCGGACGATCCCGTGGACGCTCGCAGCCCGCAAACGAGGCGCCGTCTCAGCAGAACGTCAATTCCTCGAGGCAATGATCATCGGGCGTAAACCGGGCGACGAACGGACGTTTTCTGCTTGCCTGCCGTGTCGTTCGCCGAAAGCGCCCGCTGGGCCTTGCTGAGATCGTTCACCTTGATCACCGCGACCCCGCCTCCTTTGCCGCCGGTCTCGGTACCGAAGGAATGGTAAGCGTAGTCGATGTTCAGCCGCTGCTCGGCCAATCGCTCGCAGATTTTGCGAAAGCCGCCGGGCTGCTTGGGTACGTCCACCAGCAGGACATCGGCCAGCTCGTGCGGTAGATTCAATTTCGTCAACACAGCCACGGCCTTGTCGGCGTCTTTCGGTACAAAACGCACCGTGCCGCGATCCCCCGAATCCATGACCACCAACGCCCGATAGCCGACCTTGGCCTTCGCCATGGCATCCAAGAGTTGTGCCAGCCGCCCAGGCTTATTGATCAACCGTACGGAAACTTGCTTGGCCGTCTCCATCGCCTTCTCCTATGCAAACGCCGGAAGTATGGAACTACCGAGCACCACCAATGAGCTGCCTTTGATCACGATCGAACAGAAGTCGCCTCCGGCACCTCCTTTCCCCGGTGCTTGACCGGGCATCTCGATCCCCCAATACCTCTTGCCTGCCCGATAACCGACCCGCCCGCCCCGTTTCGGTCCCCAAGACGTGGCCGCGGGGAATCGCTCAAGGCGATCGGGACGACGCCCGCGCCCTCCCTTCTCCCACACGACGCACCCTCCCCTCTCCCAAAACAAGCATACGAACCTCACGCCGAAGGTCAACCGGCAACCGCCCTTTCGGGTTGCGTCTGGATCTTGGGAGGAGACGCCGGGCAATAGGCGAGGGGGTTGCCGATCGCAAGCCGGCCGGTCATCTTCAGCGACTTTACGCGTCTGAGTTCGGGGAACTCCGTTTCCCGTCGCGTCATCTAAAGTACCGACGACAGGCGACTCGGGCATAGCTTGATTCCATTTTTCGGCCGAACTCGCACTTTTTCGGCCGTGGCCGTGGGCCGGCCCGTCGTTGCTGCGGCTCTTGGCCCCATATCTTCACATTTTGCAGTTCTGGTAAGTTGGGAACGCCGCTGCCGGCAACATACCTTTCATTAGGCAGCCTCGCGGTTATTACCAACCTCGCGGTTATTACCAAGAAAGCCAACAATCTTACTTATTCTCTGGTTTGGAAAAGCGACGCCGAGGCGCATCTGATAGGATGCGCAAGTGCTGGATCATTTTTCGGTCAGACCAACCTTCCTCCGCAAAGGTCCTTTCAAGGAGGCGGCACAATGAAGCCCAGACGAACTTGGAGAGGCATTCCACAAGTGTTACCGCTGGTCATGGCCGCGGCGCTGGCGACTGCGTCCACGGCGTGGGGACAAGGGTTTCTGGTCGTATCGGACGAGGGTGTTCGGCTGCCTCGGCCGATCATCATTTGGCCGCCCTATCCCCCTCCGCCGCCGCGTCCGCCGGTTCCTCCGCCTCCGCCGCCCGCCGTCAGCTACAGCGTGGACTCCATCTCCGTACAGGGGAGGATCGACCGTCAAGTCGCGCAAGTGGAGGTAGCTCAGACCTTTTTGAACACCGGGAGCCGCACCCTCGAGGCCTCCTTCGTCTTTCCCTTGCCGTATGACGGCGCCGTGGACCGCATGACGTTCATGGTGGACGGAAAGGAAATCCCCGCCCGATTGCTGAAAGCGGACGAGGCCCGACGGGAATACGAGCAGATCGTGCGGCGCAATCGCGATCCGGCCCTGCTGGAGTGGATCGGGACCGGCATGTTCAAGACGAGCGTCTTTCCCATTTCTCCGGGCCAAAAAAGGACCGTCTCGATCCACTACACGCAACTCTGCCGGAAGCAGGAGTCCATGGTGGACTTCATCTTCCCCCTGAGCGCGGCGAAATACTCGTCCAAGCCGCTTCGCGAACTCTCGGTCAGGCTCAATTTGCGTGGCGAGCGCGACATCAAGAACGTCTATTGCCCCAACCATGACGCCCGTGTGAAACGCCTCGATGGAAAATCCGTTACGGTGGAATACTCGGCCCACGACATTGTGCCGTTGACCGACTTTCGCCTGATGTACGACGTATCGAGCGACCCCTTGGCGGCCACGCTGTTGAGCTACAAATCTCCCGACGAAGAGGACGGTTTCTTCCTCCTTCTGGTATCTCCCGCCATCCCGGAGCAAACCAAGCCCATCCCCAAAACGGTCGTCTTCGTGGCCGATCGCTCCGGCAGCATGAGCGGCAAGAAGATCGAGCAGCTTCGCGAAGCGATGAAATTCGTGATTCAAAATCTCCGCGAAGGCGACCTCTTCAACATCGTGGCCTACGACAGCGAAGTCGAGCTGTTCCGCCCCGAACTCCAGCGCTACAACGACCAGACCCGGCGCGAGGCGCTGGCCTTTGCGGAAGGATTGATCGCGGGAGGGAGCACCAACATCGACGCCGCTCTGAGAACCGCTCTATCGCAGCTTCAGGACGCCGAACGCCCCAACTATATCCTCTTTCTGACCGACGGCCTGCCCACGACCGGCGTCACCAACGAGATGCAGATCGTGGAGAACATGAGCAAGGCCAACCAGGTCAAGGCCCGCATCTACACCTTCGGCGTCGGCTACGACGTGAACAGCCGTCTCTTGGATCGCGTGGCCCGGGTCGGCCGCGGTTACACCGCCTACGTCCGGCCGGACGAGTCCATCGAGGATCATGTGGGCCGATTATACCGGCGGATCGAGGCCCCGGTTCTTACCGACGTGGAGTTGGATTGGGAGTTCGACGGAGACGCCGGCACTTCGCCCGTCTATCGCCTCAATCCCAAGCCGCCCTTCGACATCTCGGCCGGCGAGCAGTTGGCGTTGACCGGTCGCTACCGGCGTTCCGGCGCGGCCAAGGTCGTATTGCGCGGCCGGATCGGCAATGAGGAGCGGCGCTTCGCCTTTCCCGTGGAGTTCACGGCCCGATCGGGCGACGAATCCGTCGCCTTCGTGGAACGCCTCTGGGCGATTCGCAGAGTCGGCGACTTGCTTGACGAAATCGACCTTCGTGGGCGGAATGACGAGCTGATCGAAGAACTCACCCAACTCGCGTTGAAACACGGTATCGTCACGCCCTACACCTCGTTTTTCGCGGACGAAAACGTCCCGCTCCACGATTCGGCCGCCAATACGCGCCGCGCGGCGGAAAGGCTCCGCCAATTGGAGACGGCGGAGGGGGCCGCCGGTTTTGCGCAGCGGAGGGCCAAGAATGCCCTCCAGCAAATGGACCGTTTCGATCCGGCCGCAGGCTCCTACGCATTCGCCTTGCCGGAAGCCGCGGTTCCCGCCGGTCCGGGCGGCATGGGAGGGCTGGGCGGTTTCGGCGGAGCGATGGGACGCCCGCCGGCTCAGGCCGCCGCCCCCGCCCCCGCCGCCCGAGAGATGGCTCAAGCAGCCACCGGCGAAACCATGCGGCAGATCGGCAACCGCACCTTCTACCGCCGGCAGGGCCGGTGGATCGATGCCACGCTTACGGAGCGGCAACAGCAGCAGACGCCGCGGCGGATCAAGCAATTCAGTGGGGAATACTTCGAGTTGGCCCGGCGGTACGGGCGGCAGATCAGCCAGTACCTGGTCTTCGACGAGCCTGTTCTGCTGAACGTCGACCAAGAGGCCGTCTTGATCGAGCCGTAGAGGCCCGGCACCGCCATCGATCGCAACTCGCACGTGCCGAATTCAGGATCGGGCGGGGCGGCTGAAGAACCTTACCGCCCGCCCGTTCTTTCTCGACCGGATGCCTCAAGGCGCCTGCGCTGCGATTCCGGGTTGCATTGTCGCGGCTGGGATGCGGCCGGTGATCACCCCCCGCGCGACCTCAGTCGCAGTATCCGCCGTCCATTCCCAAGCAGGTCTTCAGCTCCTCGAATCGCCGAGCATACTGATCGGTAGAGGAGTGGACGTGCTCGGCCTCCGTGATGAAGCGTATCTGCTCATCACATGGAATGCCGCGAGTCTTGAGAATCCGCTCGAACGACCGCAAATCGGAACCGTACCCGATCAACAGCTTGTGCTCGTCGAACTGGACTTCCACCGGCACGTCCGGGTTGAGAACCGCGATGCCGGTACATCCGTCGTTCAGTAGCAGGTCCTCGAACTCCCAAAGGCTGCTCTTCAGTACCGGCAAGTCGATGTGCTCGCGATAGAGGTCGTTGTGGCCGGGTCGATCTCGATGGTGGCTCGTCTCCAGCACGACATCGACTTCGGTCCCCATGGGATCGAGCATCTCCAGAAAGACGTCGAACAGTTGCTCCTTGGAAACGGCGGCCATGAGGACGGGAATGGAGGTCCGGCTTTCTTCGTCGCGGTAAACGTCGTGCCGGAACCCTTGACACGGCACGACTTGGAGGTCGTAAGAAGGACGAACGGCGTCGGTCAGCACGAAGCTGCCGTACCGGGCGATCCGCAAGTGGGCTTCCAGTTCCTCTTCGCTGAGGTTCTCGAAGCTGCCGGCGGTCGTCGCCGCATCCCCCTCCCGCATGACGTTTCGGATGAATTTCTTCAGGAAGCCCATCGGTGCTCTCAAGTCCTGCTGCCTGCTATGTCCAAGCCCTGGGGTACCTAGCCTCGCACCGCCCCTAACCGTTCCTCTCTCGGGTCGATTCCACCGCCGACGCCCCGGCTGATGCTTGCGGATCGCTCGATCAACTTTGAGTTGCCTTCACTCCTAAACAAAGGTAGGTCACGGTTTTTGAAGGAGCCGCTATTTTCCCTGCTCGGCGGGCGCTCGGGACTTCCGGAAAAACCGCCACAACCGGGGCCTCTCGCCGCCATATCCCGCGGCGGGAAGACGGGCACGGCCCGACCGTTCGCCCAGTCAACACCGCGACCGCCGTGGTTCACACACGTTCCTTAGTGTTACTCTAGCACCGGATTCGAGACGGTGAGCGACTGAAGGACGAAAAACTGGCCGCCGATCCCATCGATGGAGAAGCGATTTTCTTATTCCGGCGACTCTTCCATCGACGCAAACTATTCCCGCCGCGTGACGGCACGCAAGATGAAGTCCTTTTGCGAGGCGATTGCGTTGAACGCGGCCACGACGGAGCACGGCCCCTGCCGCGACGTTGAAGTGCCTGTCGGGAATTGCTACAACAGACTCAATGGGCAACCGTTGAAGGCGTAGTCCCAGTGGGCAACCGTTGAAGCCGTAATCTCAGTGGGCAAACCATTGAAGCCGTAGTCCGACCCGCCGGAGCCTGAGCAATGAACCCGCCCGCCCTTCCATCGCCTTCGCCCGGTGCCCGGTCCCCGCATCAACGAGTCGGAACGATCCTTGCGGTCCGCCGGTTTTCGGTGGCCCGCCGTTGTTTCCCGCCCCCTCAAGCCCCCCCCGCCGTCCGTGGTTGGTTCGCCCAGGGTTTGGTGCCGGCCGTCACCATCGTTTTTGGTGTCTTGGGGGTATCGTTTTTTGGTGTCTTGGGGGTATCGCCGAGGACCGTTGACGCGGCGACTCCCCAGTCCGGCCCCGAGTCGAAGGTTCAACCCCCGCTCGCGGAAGGCGACGAAGACGCCGGGACCACCGGATCGAACGCCGGGCGAAAAGGGCCGAACATCGTCTTCATCCTCGCGGACGATCTGGGATACGGCGACTTGGGTTGCTACGGCCAAGAGAAGATTCAGACGCCGAACATCGATCGTCTGGCGGCCGAGGGGATGCGGTTTACCCAGTTCTATTGCGGGGCACCGGTCTGCGCGCCCTCACGTTGCGTGCTTTTGACCGGCAAGCACCTCGGCCACGCCGCGATTCGCGACAACTCCGAGGTACAACCCGAGGGCCAGTTGCCCCTCCCCGCGGAAGAGACCACGCTGGGCGAACTACTCCAGAGGGCGGGCTACCGCACGGCGGCCGTCGGCAAGTGGGGGCTAGGTCCCCCGGGCAGCAGCGGCGACCCCAATCGCCAAGGTTTCGATCTCTTTTTCGGCTACAATTGCCAGCGCCACGCCCATAACTACTACCCCACCTATCTTTACCGTAACGCCGAACGGATCGCCCTCGATAACCCTCCCTTTGCCGCTCACCAAAAGTTTCCCGCCGATGCCGATCCGCGGGATCCGCAAGCCTTTGCCCGATACTCGGGGAAGGATTATGCCCCCGACCTCATGCTGGACGAGGCCCTCCGCTTCATCCGCGACAACCGGGATCGGCCTTTCTTCCTCTATTTCGCGTCGACTATTCCCCACCTCGCACTCCAGGTGCCGGAAACCTCGTTGGCGGAATACCTCGGCCGTTTCCCCGAAACGCCGTACCTGGGGGATAAGGGCTATTTGCCGCACCGTGCTCCTCGGGCATGTCTGGCCGCCATGATCAGCCACTTGGACCGCCAGGTCGGCCGAATCATGGAGACCCTGGAGGAATTGGGGCTGGCGGACGACACGCTCGTCATGTTTTCCTCGGACAACGGCCCGCCGGAGGACGTGGGCGGCGCGGATACGCGGTTTTTCGCCAGTAACGGCCCATGGCGTGGTTTCAAAGGCAGCGTCTTCGAAGGCGGCGTGCGGGTACCTTTCATCGCACGTTGGCCGGGTCGCGTCCCGGCGGGCAGCGTCAGCGGCCACATCGGCATCTTTTACGATGTGCTGCCGACTCTGATGGAAGCGGTGCAACGGCCGACGCCTTCGGACTGCGACGGGATCAGCTTTCTTCCCACCTTGCTCGGCAAAGAGCAGCCGAGACGACACGAGTTCATCTTGTACGAATTCTACGGCTACGGCGGCCAACAAGCCGTGCGGATGGGCCGCTGGAAGGGAATCCGCCTGAATTGCTACCAAAAGCCCGAGGGACCGCTCATGTTGTTCGATTTAGAGACCGATCCCAAGGAAACCACGGACATTGCCGCCGCTCATCCCGACGTCGTCGCGCGGTTGGAGGAGATTCTGCGTACGGAGCATCGCGATCATCCATACTGGGACTTCCGGGAGAAGCGGCGTCCGCCGCGCCCCGCAGCGGCCGCGCGTTAGGGAACCGGGAACCTCTTGAACTTGAAATCGCAAGCCTACCGTTCTTGCTGTTTGCCGTCACGGCGGCGCAGCCCTGGTAACACGTTCCGTGCCGCGTTCCCGAGCTTTCGCGCCGCGGCTTTCGCGGGCTTGTTCGCCTGCCTGGGGCTGGCGATCGGCTGTCGCCGCGGGAATCCTGCTCCGGCCGCAGGGGACCGGCCCAACGCCGCCCGCCCCACCTCCGAGGCTCCACCCCGAGCCGAACTGTGGTACAAGCAATCGGTCCTGGACCGGCACGTAGGTTACGAGCATCAAATCATTCGGGCGGTTCCCGCCCCTGAGGGAACGCTGTGGGAGATCAACGGCGAGAGTCGAATCACGATCAACCGTTCCGGTACCACGATCGAAATCGTCATGAAATATCGCGGTACGGAGACGCCGTCCGGGGACCTGCGAGACTTCGAGTTGGACATGATCCAAGGCCCGCTGCGGACTCGCCAATGGGGCCGGCGAGAAAACGATCGGTTGCTCGTGGAGATCGAGACGGCAGGCCGTCGGGTGAAGACCTCGGTCGCGATTCCGCCCCATTGCGGCGGTTTTCTAGGCATTCAGGCCGACCTCTGGCGGCGTCCCATGCGGCCCGGCGAAAGGCGAACGCTGAATCTGTTCTTGCACGGCCTGAACGAAGTCGGCGAAGCCCGGCTTGAAGCCGACGATTGGGAATCCGCGGCCGCGCCCGACGGTGCGTCCCGCTTGTTGAGAATCCGCGTCGCCACCCGGATCGGCGGCGCCACGCCGCTGAACTCCGTGCTTTGGGCGGACGAGACGGGCCTGATTCGCCGGCAGCGGCTCGAGTCTCTCGATCTAGTTTCAGAGTTGACCGACAAGGACAGGGCGACAACCGCTCCGGCGGCGATGCCGGACCTCGTGGATGACATCCGCATTCCGGTGGAGGCCCCGCCCGAAAACCTCGCCTCCGCCCGAAAAGCGGTCTACCGCGTGCGTTTCCCTGCGGGCGGAACCGATATTCCGCCCTTCGCCGATTCCCGGCAATCCGCTCGCCTGTTGGACGATCACACCGTGGAGGTCGAAGTCCAGGCTCGACGGGTAAGGGACGGCGAAATGAAGACGGGGGGCTGCGGCGAAACGGCGAGCGCCGGGGATCGAAACCCGAATGCCTATATTCAATCCGATGCCCCCGAAATCCGCGG
>JAAZNR010000344.1 GCA_012798155.1 Thermogutta sp.
CCGCCCCGGCGTCGCCGTACCCCCGGGTGGACGTCCGCGCGGACTGCGGGGCGGCGGGCGACGGGATCACCAACGATACGGAGGCCTTTCAAAAGGCGGCCGCCCTGATCCAGGAGGCCGGCGGCGGAACGCTCGTCATTCCGCCCGGTACGTACGTGGTCGGGCGACAAAATCACGTGCCCGGCGAATATCCCTACTATCGCGCGGAGCCGATCTTTCGCGTCAAGGAGCTGAAGTTTTTGCGGATCGAAGGCAACCGGGCCAAGCTGCGACTATCCGCCGGTCTGCGGTTCGGTTCCTTCGACAAAGACACCGGCGAGCGCTACGATCCTCCCGCCCTGCCGTTCGTGGACGGCAAATACGCGGCCTACGTGGGACACATGCTGGACATCAGTGCGAGCCGCGACGTGACCATCCGGGATGTGGAGCTGGATGGAAATGCCGGCGAACTCATCATCGGCGGACCATACGGCGATACGGGCCGCCAGTTGCCCGCCTGCGGAATGTTTCTACGCAATTGCAAAAACGTGTCCATCGAGCGGGTCCATAGTCACCATCACGCCCTCGATGGAATCATGATCGGCTGGTACGGACTAAAGGAGGGCGATCCCGCCGCGCCGCATAGCCTGGAGGAGTGCGTCTTCGAATATAACGGGCGGCAGGGACTATCGTGGATCGGCGGGCGCGGACTAACGGCGCGGCGCTGCAAGTTCAATCACACGGGCCGGGCCTTGAACGGCGGCAAGGCCGTTGCCTCCGCGCCCGGGGCGGGCCTGGACATCGAGGCCGAGGAATCCATCTGCCGCGACGGCTATTTCGAGGACTGCGAGTTCGTGAATAACGGCGGCTGCGGGATGGTGGCCGACAGCGGCGACGGTGGCTACAGCCGCTTCGTCCGCTGCCTGTTTTGGGGCGTGACGAATTGGAGTGCCTGGAGCGCCAAGCCGGGCCTGGCCTTCGAGGATTGCACGTTTCACGGCAGCATCGTGCACGCCTTCGGTTCCGACGACCCGGCCCAGGCCACGCGCTGGACCCGCTGCACGTTCGAGGATCGCCCCTGGGAGGACGGCCGGCGGCCCTACGGCAATTTCCTGGCCGAACTCAACGGAAACTTGAAGAACGTGACCTTCGAGGCCTGCGCCTTCACGGCCGAGCAATGCCGGAGTATCTGGTGTTCGGGTCAAGGCTTCCGTATGGTAGACTGCGTCTTTACCCACAAGTATGCGGAAGTCCCGAACGGGGACTATCAGGCCGTCCTTCGCGGCGGCGAGATCATCGGCTGCCATTTCCGCGAGGAGTTTCCCGACTCGGTTGAGTCGCGTTGGCCGATCATCGCCGACGGCTCGCGGGTGGGTCAGGAAAAGCCGACCGTGGTGGACGGCCCGCATGTCCGCTGGGGAAGCAGCCAAGGCCCGGTCGGCGTGATCGCCGCCGGCGAGTAGGCGTGGGCGAGGGCGGTCACCCCGACGTCGGGGCCGGTTCCGGCGTCCCCGCCGGGAAGCATTCCATTTGGCCGTGCTTGGATTCGGCCTTCCAGAGGTCGCCCAGCGGACAATGGGTGAGCATCCTTTTAATGATGGCGGCCGTCGGTTCCGAGACGACCAGGCCGACGGTCTCCCCGCGGTGACGGCGGAGGATCCTTTGCAGTTCGCGGGCCAGGCGCTCCTCGGCTTCGGCGACGGTCTCGCCTTCCGGGGGGCAGACGCAATCGGGCAATTCCTGCCACTGGCGATAGATTTTCGGTTGCCGCGTGCGGATTTCCTCGATCAGCATCCCCTGCCACAGGCCGTAATTGAGGTTTCGCAGGCCGGCCGCCCGGCGGACCGGGACGCCCAGGGCCTTGCCGACGGCCTCGGCCGTCTCGATGGCGGGCCGGCAAGGACCGTGGTACAACGCATCCAGCCGAAGCTCGGTCGCCTCCAGTTCGCGAATCAGCCGGGCCGTCTCTTCCAGACCGGTTTGATCGAGCGGGATGTCGAGCGTACCGCGGATGCGGCCCTCGGTTTCATAACGGGAGGCACCGGGACGAATGATCACGACGTTGGTCGGAGAAGTCGGACTGCTCATTGCGTGCTCTACGCTGACTTCGCAAGCTGCGAAAGATAGGTTAACCGGTTCTTGTAATCCTCATATCCTAGCAGGCCGGTTCCCACGATGAACATGGAGGCCCCGGCCTGGGCGCAGCGCTGGATCGTGCCGTCCTTGACGCCGCCATCCACGGAGATCATCAAGCCTTGGGGGGCCGCGGCGCGGAGGGCGCGGATCTTGTCCAGGGCCGCGGGGTTGAAGCTCTGCCCCCCGAAGCCCGGCATCACGCTCATCACCAGGACGATTTCGCACAGTCCCAGATAGGGGAGGACGGATTCGACGGGGGTGGGCGGGTTGAGGGACAGGCCCGCCCCGGCTCCCAGCCGGTGAATCTCCGCCAGCAATTCCCTGGGGTCCGGAGCGACCTCGATATGGATGGTGAGGAAGTCGGCCCCGGCCTCGCGGAATCGCCCCAGGTGTTCCCGCGGATTGGCGATCATCAGGTGAACGTCGAGCGGGAGCGGGGTCAATCGGCGGACGGCCTCGACGATGGGGATGCCGAAGCTGAGGTTGGGCACGAAATGCCCGTCCATGATGTCCAGGTGCAGATAGCGGGCACCGGCCTCTTCCAGCCGCCGGACCTCGCGGGCGAGGTGGCCGAAATCGGCAGCCAAGAGCGAGGGGCCGATCATCACGTGACCGGCCACCCAGTCGGTATAAAGCCTGGAAGCCGCCCCGGTGGAGCGGGCGGCCGAGCTATCCAGTTCCGCTTGTCCCTCGTGCAAAGCCGCGTGCCCTCATGGAAACGGCAAGAACGGTC
>JAAZNR010000345.1 GCA_012798155.1 Thermogutta sp.
ACTGCCGCTCGGCCACGCCGCGAATCTGGGTCGCCGCCAAGCCGAAGGTCCCCAGCAGCAACCCCAGCCCGCCCAAGGATTGGAACGTGGAGAGGTACGTGTTTTGGACGACCAGCAAGGCGGCCTGGCGTTCGGTCGTCAGGGTCATGGTCATACCGTAGTCCAGGCACTGCCGCTCCAACAGTTGTTGCACGCGGCGGGCCTCCTCCCGCCAATCGCCGGCGATTTTCCCGCCGCCGTGCACGACGCTGGCGCGTTCCGCCGGTCCGCGCGGTTCGACCAGAAAGTAGCGATAGCCGGTCGTATCGGGAAAGAGCTTCACGAACGCTTCTTCGGCAATCAAGACGTTCCCCTGAAAGATGCTGTTTTGCAGCGTGGCGGCGATCTTGAGCCGCACGGGCCGGCCCCGCCCGTCGAGAATCTCGAACTCCGACCCCACGCCGGATAGGTTCAGGGAATACTTGACCGTGGCGTCGTCGAGGATGGCCGGAATGGGAGCCGCGGGCGAATCGGCGGCGGGCGGTTCCAGCAGCTCCCACGGACCGCGCCCCGAACCCTCCGCGGGCGCCTTGACCAGGCTGTCGGCAAAGGCGAACCCGTCGCGTTGCCGGAAGGCCTTGGGCACGCCCAAGACGCGAGGTTGCTGCGGGCGGTAGAGATTGAGACAATCGGCGCTCTCTCCGCTCTGAAGGCGTAGCGGAAAGATGCGGACGGCGTCCAGGAGCCGGGCGTCCTCCGCGGAAAAGCCGAGGGCTTGCCGGCCGGCCGGCGTGTTGAGATCGGCGAAGATCGGCTGATCCGTTTCGCCCAGCAACCAAAATCCGCCGTTGCCGCCGTCCGCAGCGGGAGTGGCCTGCGAGGGGTCCAGGCGGAAGGCGGCCACGGAGAAGATGAGGAAGCAGGCGGCCGCCGTCATACCCAGGCTCAACGTGCTGCGGGTGGGATTCCGCGCGGCGTTGCGGAGGGCCAGGCCGCCCAGGGACCGGGCGGGGCGGGCTTGCCCGGCCGACCGATGGAGCCGCGCGATCACACCCAGCATGGCCCCGGCCAGGCACAGCAGCCCGACCAGAAAGAAGGCCGCGGCCTGCTGCATCCCATTGCCTCGCACTCCCTGAACCGCCGTGCCCAAGGCCAAGACGAAGCAGAGGGCGGAGAGCCGGCCCTCGAGTTTCGGTCTCCATCTTCGGCTGCCCGCGGCGGGGGCGACCTCGCCCGCCCCGCCGGCCAAGAGGCTTCGCGTCGGTATGCGGACCAACCGCGCCACGGCCCCGGCAGTTACGGCGACGGCGGTGAGGACGCCGGCGGATCCGCCGATGAGGAGGGAGGCCGTGTCCGCGTGGAAACGGAGGAACGGCACGACCACGGCGGGCAACCAGATCGTGTTGAGGCCGGCGACGAAGGCCGCGGCGTAGCCCAGCCCCAGCGGGACGCCGAGGATGCCGCCCAACAGGCTGACCACGGCGGCTTGGCCGAGGAGGAATTCCAGCAGCCGCCGGGGCGGCCAACCCACGGCCGAGAGCACGCCCAATTGCCGCCTCTGCTTCTCGATCCCCAGCCGAAAGAGGAGCGAAGTCAACAGCAATCCCGCCGCCATCACGAACATATTGAAGCCCAGGAAAAGCATGCTGAAGGAGGTGGTCCCGGCCGACGCGGCCAGTCCCTGACGCTTGACCGGCAGGAGCGTCACCCCGGCTTCCTGGGGCGAAAAGCGGAGGAGCGACCAAAGCTCGTCCGGGGCGACGTTCGACGGCGGGACGACCCGCAGCGACGTGGCGTCTCCCCAACGGTTGGCCCAAAACCGCGCCGCGATCCGCGGCGAAAAGTACGCCTTGGGCGTGCCGCGATGCCGATCCCAGTAGTCCTCATCGGCGGGCGTGACCTGGCGGGCGTCGAAGGGAAAGGGCGGGTCCCAATCGGCGATCGAACGGCGATCGGTCAGACCCTCGACCTCCGGCATCAGCTCGGGGTCGTCCGCCGCCCCCGCCATGGCGACGATACCGCTGACGCGGAACTCCCGTGTCTGCCGCCCGACCTCGCCGCCGCTTTGCTCCGGCTCGAACCAGGTGACCTCCACGGTATCGCCGACGGATACTTGCAACTGCTCGGCCGCCCAGGTGTTGAGGACGACCTCGTCTTCCTGCGGCGTGGCGACGGGCTTGCCGTCGGGGGCCGGGAACGGCCCGAGCGGCGGAACCGACTCCAACTCCAAGGCCGCCGCCGTGGCGTAATGGATCGTCCGCGGTCCGGCGCGGACGCTTTCCAGCAGGTAGAAGAAGACCGGCTCCACGGTCGCGGTTCCCAGCCGGGACTCGATCAACCGGCGGAGAGACGGGGCAAGGAGCATCCGCCGGCTCGTGATGTGGAGATAACCCCGCGGAGACTCCTCCCACCGCAGGCCCAGATCGTCCGGCGTGAGGACTCGCAGCGAGGCAAGCCGCCGTTCGGCGGCGGCATCGGCGGGGCGCTCCGCCCGCTTCCCCGTGATCAGCCACACGTTGGCCGCGCCGGGCCGGTCCAAACGTTCCGCCAGCCACTCCAGATCGACGAAGGCGTTGCGCGGGGCTTGCTGGGAGGGTTCCAAGGCGAATCGTCCCGCCCCTTCGTCCGCGATGACATCCTTGACGGTGACTACCGTGGAGGCGATGGTGTCAGCCTTTCGCCCGAAGACGCTTTCGCCGGGGACGGCCTCCGGTCGCGGCAGGCGGAGGATGAGGCGGTCTCCCGGGGCGGCCCCGAGCAGTTCCGCCGTCCGCCGGTTGAGCACGATCTCCCGCGGTCCCGGCAACCGGGGCGGCGGGCCCTCGAAGGCCGACCAAAAGCGGCCGTCGCAACCCAGGATTTGCACGTGGCCGGCCGCCGCGCCGCCGGGCGCCTGCCGTTGCAGGGCCGCGTACAAACGGATCGCCGGGACGACGGCGTCGAATGCCGCGGCAAACTCTTGGGACTCGGATAATCGCTGGGCGGATCGGTTCGTCAGCCAATCCGGTCCGGTCAGTGCCTGATCGACGCGTCCCAGGCGATCCAGCGTCAATTGCCGCAGGCTGAATCGCATGGAGTCGCCCACCGCCAAGGCCCCGGCGAGGACCGCGGCGGTCACGGCCGCGCCCAAGGCCGCCGTCAGGTGCAGGCTCCAAAAGTAGCGGACGGTTTTCCGCAGGAATTGCGTGAAATTCATGGCCGGCTCGAAGCCCTCCCGTCAAACCGCCGCCGGTTGCAGCCGGCCGTCCTCCAGCCGAAATACCCGCTCCGCGGCGGCCGCCAGACGCTCGTTGTGCGTCACGAGGATCAGCATCGTGCCGAACTCCTCCGTGGCCCGAAACAGCAGCTCGCGGACGTGCTCGGCCGTGCCGGCGTCGAGGTTTCCCGTCGGTTCGTCGGCCAGGATCAGCAGCGGGCGGCGGATCAACGCGCGGGCGATGGCCGTCCGCTGCCGCTCTCCGCCGGAAAGCTCGCTCGGGAGGTGTCCCGTCCGGCTCGCCAGTCCTACCCGCTCCAAAAGCTCCCTCCCCTGCCGCACGTCTTCCTCTCCGACCCGCCCTTCCGCCAGCACGGGGATCAACACGTTCTCCAAGACGCTGCACTGCGGCAGCAGGTGATGATCCTGAAAGACGAAGCCGATGCGGCGCCCGCGAAAGCGAGCCAGGGCGTCGGGTGGGAGCCGGGCCGGGTCTTCGCCGTTCAATAAGACGTGCCCGGAACTCGGCACGTCCATCCCGCCGATGATGTTCAGCAGCGTACTCTTGCCCGACCCGCTGGGGCCGATCACGGCCACGCGCTCTCCCGACCGAAGCCGCAAGTCGATGCCTCGCAGCACGGTCAGGGGTTCGGCCCGGGTGGGGTAGTTCTTGGTTACGCCTTCGAGTACCAGTTCGGCCATGGTGAGTCGCCTATCGCCAGGGTGGTC
>JAAZNR010000346.1 GCA_012798155.1 Thermogutta sp.
CCACCGCCTTGCGAGCGATCTGGGCCCGGGTCACCGCCGGGTCGTAAGGAATGCGCCCGACGGCGGCAACCCCCAGCTCAGCCGCCGACTCTTCGAGGTTCCTTGTTACGTCTTCGTTCAGGTCCGCCTTATTGACCGCCAGGACGCCGGGCACTCCCAACTGTGCCGTCAACCGGGCCACGCGCAGGAAGTCATGCCGTCCCGAAGCGGTCGGCTCGACCACGAACAGGGCCAAGCTCGCGCCGGTCAGGGACGCGATCACGGGGCAGCCGATCCCGGGCGACCCGTCGCAGAGGATCAAGTCCCGCTTCTCCTGGGCGGCGACCTGCTGGGCCGTCCGGCGCAACTGCGTGACCAGCTTGCCGGAGTTCTCCGCGGCCACGCCCAGCCGGGCATGGACCATCGGTCCGCACCGCGTCGCCGACACGAACCACTGTCCACAGACGGCCGGCTCGAATTCGATCGCCTTTTCCGCGCAGTAATCGAAGCACACGCCGCACCCCTCGCAGGCGACCGTGTCCACGCGGAAGGTCTTCGGCACCTTGCCGTTGCCCGGCCCATCGAAGTAGATCGCGTCGAAACGGCACAATTCCTCGCACTTGCCGCAGGCCGTGCAGTGGCCCGGCTTGATCCGCGCCTTGGCGCCGCCGATGAAATCCTCGCGGCGGAGAATGCGGGGGCTGAGAATCAGGTGCAGGTCGGCCGCGTCCACGTCGCAATCGACCACTACCGCTTTCCGCGCGAGAGCCGCAAACGATGCGACGACCGAGGTCTTGCCCGTGCCGCCCTTGCCGCTAATGACCACCAGTTCCTTCATACAGGTGCTCCCGACTGAATGGTCTCCAGCAGCCCGCGCATCCGCTCCGCAACGTGCGGAACGGATTCCGCGGCCATTTCGCCCCGGGAGTAGGCCTCGGCCACGGCCCGGTCGTCGGGGATCTCGGCCAGGATGCTAATCCGTTGTCGCCGGCAGTAGTCCCACACCTCGCGATCCCCGGCGTCGGCGCGGTTGATCACCACGCCGAACCTCAAGCCCAAGACCCGGGCCATTTCCACGGCCAGCTTCAGGTCGTGCAGGCCGAAAGGCGTAGGCTCCGTCACCAGGATCAGCAGGTCGCAGCCTCGCACGCTCTCGATGACGGGGCAGGAAGTGCCCGGCGGGCAATCCAACACGGCGAGTTCCACGTCCGGGACGGAGGCTTTCACGGCTCGGATGGCCGGCGGGCTCATCGCCTCGCCCACATCCAACACGCCGTCAACGAACTGGACGCGCCCGGCGGCCCCCACCCGCAGCCGCCCGATCGGCTTAGGCTCCTCGCGGATGGCCTGCTCGGGGCAGACCAAGACGCAGCCGCCGCAGCCATGACAGAGCTCCGTAAAGATCAACGTCTGTTGCTCCACGCAGGCGATGGCACCATAGCGGCAGACTTGGGCACACAAACCGCAATGCGTACAGCGGTCCTGATCAACCGCCGGGATCAGCCTGGTGATCGGCTCTTCGCGAAGGAACGCGGGCTTGAGGAAGAGATGCCCGTTGGGCTCCTCGACGTCGCAATCCAGGTAGGCCACGGTGCGGTCGTCCGCCGCCGCTAGCCAGGCCAGACTGGTTGCAACCGTGGTCTTCCCCGTGCCGCCCTTCCCGCTGGCGATGGCCACCTTCATCGAGATCAATTCCTTCGCGGCCAAGCGGCCTGTTCCTTTGTTTCGTCTATTTCGTCCTGCCGACCGTTGCGAGCGGTCATCTTTACTGCTGCGCCTTGCCCTCCAGTTCGCTGATCCGTCGGCGGATGCTTTCCAGCATCTCGGCCGCCTGGTCAGCCTGTTGCTTGAGCAGGTCGAGTTCTTGTTCGCGTGTCATGCCGGGAGGGGCACCGGCGGGCATCGCAGCGCCGGCTCCGCCCAGGCCGAGGCGTGCCCAGCCGGGCAAGCCCGTGGCGTAGAACATGTTGCGCCAACCGCGGCCGCCTCCTCGACCGAGGCCGAATCCGCCGCCGAAGCCGCTGCTGACAAAGCCTGGAACGGCGAAGCCGGCACAATAGCCCGCCCCGCGGCCGGTCATCGGCCCCATTCCCATCGGTCCGGTCCTGTCTCCACCTGGCATGTTTGGTTCTCCTTCTCCAATTGAGGTTCAGAAGAATGTAATGATTTCGTTCAATCGGATGTGTTGCTTCCGTTCTGAAGCGGAGGGAATCGTCAGGCCCAGTGCCCCTCGACGTTGGGCTTTGCCGCAGGTTGAAGGCGGCCGGACCGGAACGCCTCCAGCGCTTCACGGACGGTGCCCGTGACCGCGGGATAAATCGCCACCTTTCCGGCCTGCAACGTGGCAAAGGCCTTGGGACCGACGTTGCCGGTCAGGACGCCTTCGGCCCCCAAGCGGACGACTGTTTGCGCGGCTTGGACTCCGGCGCCCTGCACGGCGTTGAGATTCTGCGCATTGTCGCAGGCGGTAACCTGACCGGTTTCGGTGTCGATCAGGAGGAAATAGCGGGCACGCCCGAAACGCGGATCGACAGGGCTGTCCAGGTCACGACCTTGAGCGGTAACAGCTAGCTTCATGGGGTCTCCTCGATGATTGAGCCGTCGCCTCCGCGGCGGCAACGATTTCGGGCGTGCCGCTTTTTCCGGCGGCAGCCCGGCATGGCGAACCGTTCCTTCTCCAGCGCACCATCACAAAACGCCCGCACTACCTCCCCCACCTCGCCGCAAATGAGTGGAATTACTCGGATGCCGTTGGCGGTCAGGAGGGCCTCCAGCGGCCACGAAATCGCGCCACACACCAGCACGTCGATGCCCAGCTCCGCAAGCCTTTGAGCCCGCTCATGCGGTGCCGTGGTCTTCAGGCTCTCCATGCGCCGCCGCCCGTGACCCTCCCACCGACGGCCGTGATCCTCGCGGTCGAGGTCGATCAGCAGAACTTGCTCAGCCACGTCAAAGACGGGCGAAACACGACCTTGCCAATCCGGGATGGCGAGAATCATGGCTACTCTGCCGAATCGGTTTCCGCCGCCGGCCTGCATGTATCGGCCTGCTCCTGCTCGGCGAATTGTCGTTCCATGAAATCGGTCAACTTCTCGAAGTCCGCTCCCAAGGATTCGCGGCCTCGCTCACTCACCTCTTCTTTCCGTGCCGGAAGACGACCAGGTGAAGGCTCAGCGACATGTAACTGTTCACGGGACGATCCCAGCGCTCCCGGCGAAGCCCACCGGCGAAATCGGAGCATCCCCATTGCGTGTAAAGGGGCCGGGTACGTTTCTCGGCTCGCAACACGCCGGAAAAGGGGCCTGCCGCCGGCCCGTGAGCGGCTACGTTTTCTGTAGTGTAATCGCCCCTCGCGGACAATCCGTGACGCATTGTCCGCAGGCGGTGCACTTGGCGGCATCGATCCGGGCCACACCGTCGACGGTAATCGCCTCTACGGGGCAGACTTGGACACAGATCCCGCAACCGATGCATTGGTCGGCATCGACTACGGCGACCAGACGACCGGCGGTGGCGTTCTGGGCGACCCGGCCTATTTGCTCATTCAGGCTCGCGAGCTGCTCCTGCACTGCCTGTGCCTGGGCTTTGAGAACCGCGAGCTCGTCAGTAGGATCAAGTTGCGGTTGTGGGGTAGGCCGGGGTTGCGGATCGGCGGACGGACCGATAAAGGCCCCGCCGCGACCCAGGCCGCGACCCATCCCCATGCCGCGACCGCCGCCGCGACCCATTTTTCGACCCGCTCCCATTCCTCCACCGCGCCCCATTCCGCTACCTCCTCGCCCTATTCCCGTTTCTCCACCGCCCCCCATTGCACCACCTCCTTGCCCCATTCGCATTCCTCCACCGCGTCCCATACCTCCACCTCCTCGCCCCATTCGTATTGTTTGACCCCAGCTCATTTCGCCGCCAAATCCGCCGGCCATGCCGGGCATCGCGGTGGGCGTCGCTTGTAAACCGGCGGTTGCGTCGCTCGCGGCGGTAACGGCAACCTTCACCTTCTTTGCCTCACTTCCCTTGCGGCGGCCGAGGTTTCACGAGTCAGGCTTGACTAGGAGGCTTCGGCGTCAACTCGTCAATCCGGCGGCGGATGCCGTCGAGAACGCCCTCGAAGTATTCGGCCCGGCCTTTCAAGGCGTCGACCTCCTGCTGAGGCGTGATGCCGGGAAAGCCGGGAAAGAACGCCAAACCGAGAGGGCCGACCGGCCGCGGCCAAGCGACAGCGGTCCGGCTCACGAAGGCCGCCGGCCGGCCGCCGAACCCGGCGGCATAAAACCAACGGCTACGCCCGCGCCCGCCGCCGCGTCCGCGCCCCCAGCCCCAGAACCCTCGCCCATAAGGCGAGTTCACGTATCCCGGGATGCCAAAACCCGCGCAGTAACCGGCTGCGCGCCCCGTCATCGGCCCCAACCCCAGGGGGCCGGTTCGGTCACCACCTGGCATGATCGATCTCCTTATGCGAAAGAAGGTTTAACCTCGGCTCATCGCCGTCCCGCACTTTGGACAGGTTTGTTTGTTGCAGGGTTGGCCGACGGCATGAGGCTCGGTGTGGCCGCATTTCGGGCACACGCAAACGCCGCCGGGACCGGCGGCAAACCGCCCGCCCATCTTACCCCCCCCTTGTCCTCCACCTCGTGGGGGACCGGACCCATCGCTTCGTGGCATTTTCATACTCCTTTTCTTCTGATGTTGCACGAGAGCTCGGCTGCTCAGCCGAGTCCGCACGGAATCGTGGTATGAACGTCATATTTGGAGTGCACATCCCATGCCGCACATAGGAATCATACGGTGATATGACGTAATATCTTATTTTTCAGTACGTTGCGTCGACATGCCCTGCCGATGGAGAACGATAAGGAAAGTGCACATTGCATGTTTGAAAGAGACCATAACAGTGCAAAATGCACTTGCGGCGTTTCTGGACCATTCCATCCGGTGCCACAAGATGGTCACAGGATGGTGCGGTCCCGAATTGACCAGAGTTGGAGGGCGGCAACGTGCCGGATTCAGTCGGCGACCGCCAGGTTTGCTATGCGTGGCCGCTGCGAGCCCCCGTCTCCGCGCCCCGCCGACATGAGCCGGTTGGGAGGTTACTTCTGAGCAATCGCCCGGGGGTGGTAACCTCGGCCCGTGGATGCCGCCTGTTACGCGACGGTTACCGCAACGCGAACGGCTCCTCCCGCTGGGCCTTCACGATTGCGATTCCACTGCCTGGTAGTAGCATTTGCCGCTTACTCGGCTCTCTTTTACCAAACCCTCGGTACTGAGGTGCTCGATCGACTTCAGGACTTCGTTGCGGTGGATTCCCAGCCCCCCGACGATATCGTCGATGGAGCAGGGACGGCGGCGAAGCAACTGGAGAATCTCCTCCCGAGAGGCCTTGCC
>JAAZNR010000347.1 GCA_012798155.1 Thermogutta sp.
CGGATTTCTCGCCGCTATTCCCGTTCTCATTTCCCTGACCTTGATTTTCGGCCGGCGCGCCTGCCTTCCCGTCGGGATCGTCATGGCGGTAGCGGCGGCAGTTTTCTACGCGGTCAATCCGCCGCTTTGGGCGCATCCAATAGGGGGTCTGACGCACTTTTTTTATCTCAACCTCAATCGCGCGGCCCAACCCGGTCTGAATATCTCGATCTTGTTCGGCGGGAGAATGTATAACCTCGACTATCCCCTACCTTGGTACAACACCCTGTTGTGGACCGCCCTTGTGGTCCCCCTCCCCATCTTGGTGTTTTTTCTCCTCGGCCTGGTCTTTGTTTTCAAGTCCCGTTCACGCCGGCGTGCGGGTATCATCCTTGGCGTATTCTGGCTCGCGCTGATTCTCGCCCGCGCCGTGCCCGGGACGCCGCCGCACGACGGCATCCGCCAGTTTCTGCCCTCTTTCGGCATCCTGGGAATCATCGCGGGAATTGGATTGTCAAGCACGTACCGGTGGTGCCGCCTCATGATCGGTCGCGGCAGGCCGCGGCTGCTGCCGCGGGACGGGCCGGCCCTCCTGCGGATCGAGGCCCTCCGTCCCCGGCGGAAAGACCCGCCGGCTGCGTCCACCAGGAAGCTTGCGCGGTTCGATTATGCGATCCGTGCGCGGAGAGCGTGCGGGAAGCTCCGGCCGGCGGCCCGTATCCTTGAGATCATTCTCGCTTTGTTTTATCTGGCGCCCGTATACTCCCTAATGATATACGCGCCGCAATGGTTGTCGTTCTACAATTCCCTGATCGGCGGCGTGGGAGGCGCGTCGCGGGCAGGCTTCGAAGCGACCTATTACTGGGACGCCTTGGACGACGAGGTGATTCGATGGCTGAGCGACCACACCTCGCGCGACGAGGCGGTCTTCTTGGCAACCTATCCGCGGGGGAACCTCCGCCGGTTGCGGGCATGGAATCGCATCGATTGGAACGCCGCGCCCAGCCCCGAGCAAGCGGCCTGGTATGTCGTTCAAAATCGCCCCAGCGGATGGAGCGAAACCGATCGCCGGCTTTTTGCCGAGGGTGCCGCGAGCTTCGAGAAGAGGATTCGGCGGCTCGGCCTCGCGTCGCCGGTCCTGTTGAAGGTGTTTTCCCGCGAGGAATACCTCAAGCTGCGCGAGGCCAGGCCTGAGCGGACGAGGCCCTCACCGACGCCGGAAGGTCGCTCATCGCGTTAAAGCCGCGTTCAGAAAGCGTTGCTCGACGAATTGGGTGATGATCCGCGGGCCCTCGTGCAAGCCAAACTGCCGATCGACATTGCCTTCCACGTAAGCGACCTTGTTCATGCCGTAGACGTCCGAAGTCTCCTCATCCTGACCCAGGACGAATCCTCCCGCTGCGCGAATGTCCCGGCAGCCTTGGGCCCCATCCCGCCCCATGCCGGTCATGATGACGCCGAGCGTACTTCTGCCGAAGATTTGGGCCGCGCTCTTCATCAGGACGTCCACGGAGGGCTTGTGCCCGCTCACCGGTTCGCCGTTGAAGACGTGCAGCCGCGCAGTGCCTTTGCGTCCCCGCACGGCCATGTGGTATCCGCCGGGGGCGATGTACACGTGATTGCAGCGGAGAGGATCCCGATCGCAACCTTCCGTCACCGACAGGGCCGAGCAGGCATTCAGCCGCCAGGCAAAGGGCTTCGTGAATTGGGCCGGCATGTGTTGCGCGACCACGATGGGAGGCATGGGCGGCCGCAACGCGGAGAGCAGCGCCGTCAGCGCCGGAGGACCTCCCGTGGAAATGCCGATCACGATGCAAGCGTTGATGAGGCCGGGCGGCTCACTTGCCGTTTCCGGCTTGGGCGACGCCGGCCCCGCGGCTTGAACGCCGGAGACACGGGGGATTCGCGTTGCCATCCGCCGGCGATTGCGGACGATCCGTTCGATGTCGGCGGACGCCGCGAAGCGAATCTTCCGTACAAGTTCGGCACCCAGCACCGCGGAAACCGCCCTGGCGTTTTCCGGCTTCGAGACGTAATCGACGGCCCCGCACTCCAAGGCGTCCAGCGTGATCGCGGCGCCGGCCTGCGTCAGGGAACTGACCATGATCACCGCGGTAGGCCGCACCTGAAGGATGGCGTCCAGCGCCCGCAGACCGTCCATGCCCGGCATTTGAATATCCAGCGTCACGACCGTGGGCTGGAGCCGGCGGACCATTTCCACGGCCTCGCGCCCGTCCGAGGCCGTGCCCAGGACTTCGATTCCGGGCGCCGATTTCAAATGATCCGTGATCATCTTCCGCATCAGGGCGGAATCGTCCACAACGAGCACGCGGATTTTCGCGCCGGCCATCGCTTCCCTTTCTATTCCTCGGCGGAATGAACTGAGTGGGGAGGCACCCCGCCGGACGTGGCGTCCCGAACCGGCAACTCTTCGCGCCTGTTCCGGCAAAGAACGGCGGAATACGCTACCCAAACATGGCCTCGGAATCGCAGCCGGGCGGCGATTCCCGACCTTCGGCGGCGCGTTCACGCCCGGCCGCCGGCGTCAAACTCCGCGCCGTCGGCGGATTCGCGCCGAGCGTCATTCCGGCGGCAAACGGAAAAGGCCGCGCAAGGCATCCAGCAGGGCGTGCGACGTACCGCGGCGGCACTCTTCCTGGAGACGCCGCAAGGGACGATGGAGCAACTTATTCAGAATGCGGTCGGCGGTCTCTTCGATCTCACGGCGACTCGACTCCGGCAGATCGGGGAGCTTGTTCCACAGCCGCTGCAATTCCTCGCGTTTGATCTCCTCCCAATCCTGCCGGATGCCGCGGATCACAGGGCCCGCCTCCCGCCCGTGCAGGCGGAGCAGGAGGCCCTCGACCTCTTGCTCCACGATCCGCATGGCGGCGGGTATCTCCCGATCGCGGAATTGACGATTCTTCTCACAAGCCGTTTTCAGGTCGTCCAGGCAATACAAATAGACGCCCGACAACCTCGCCGCACCCGGTTCAAAATCGCGGGGAACCGCCAGATCCAAGACGAAGAGGGGTCTTTCGGGGCGGGCGGCCATGGCCGATTGCAACAGGGCCGCCGTCACGATGGGACGTTCCGCGCCGGTCGTGCTGATGACCACGTCGGCGTCGGCCAGCAAGCGGGGCAGGTCCTGCCAACTCTCCGCTCGCCCCGCCCAGCGGGCCGCCAACTGCTCGGCCCGATCCCGGCTCCGGTTCACCACCGTAATCGCCTGCGCGCCCTCTTCTCGCAGATAGCGGAGGGTCTCCTCCGCCGTCTCGCCCGCCCCGATGACCAGGGTTTTTTTGTCGTCGAAACGTTCGAAGACGGCCCGCGCGAAATCACCGATCGCCACGCTGGGAATGCTCGTCCTCCGCAATTGGATCGCCGTCTCGGCGGCCACGCGCTTGGCGGTCTTGGCGGCCGCTTGAAAGGCGAGGTGCAAGATGGGACCGACCGTCCCTTCCTGCACGGCGATTTGATAGGCCTGCTTGACTTGGGCCGTGATTTGGCTTTCCCCGACAACCATGCTGTCCAAGCTGGAGCAGACGGAGAAGAGATGCTCGACGGCCTCCCTATCGGAGAAGTGGTAGAGTCCGCCTTCCAGGCCCTCCACGGAAACGGCGTGAAAATCGGTCAAGAAGCGGATGACTTCGTCGGGCGGGGGAGCCTGCGGCAAGTCCGTGGCCGTGTACAATTCGACCCGATTGCAAGTGGAAAGCAGGACCGCCTCCAACAGATCATACTGCTCTTTCCAGCGCACCAGAAAGGCTCGCGTCTGCTGAGGACTGAATGCCAGCCGCTCCCGCAACGCGATCGACGCCGTGCGATGGTTACAGCCCACGACTTGGAGGATCATGCCGAACGACGTATCGGCGAGGTCCGTACCGCCGCCTCATGGCTGAAGGAAAACTTGGTCGCCCCCGCGTAAACCCCCTTTTCGCCGGCCGGTCTCGTTGCCCGTGTCCCAACTGCCGCGAAGTCGCCCCCAACGTTGCGGCCCGGACTCCCCCATCCGAAGCAGGCGGAGGCCCCCTTCACGCCGCAACAGCCGCGGACATCGATTCGCGGGTCGCGACGGCCGACGCCGTCTACAGCAGCACCTGCTTCACGCCGCAACAGCCGCGCGGACCTATTCGCGGAGGCCTGGGATGTGCGGCGATCCTTGCCGTGCTGCGTCCAGCCGGAGAGCATGAGGGCCAAAGCCAACACCAAAAAAACAAAGCTCAAGAACGTGAGATAGGCGACTTTTCGTCCCTCTCGCAAAGGTCGATAAACAGCCCCTAACAATACGGTGCCCGCAAGCCAGGCGAACATGGCGCACGTGCTGACCACGACCGGATCGTTCCAAGGCAAGGCCGAAGCGCCGAATTCCCCCGCCACCGCATTGAGCACGATTCCCGAAAAAATACCCAGCGCCAAACAGCCGATCGCGGCTAGAACGGCATGCGCATTGGCCTTTTGCAACCATTCCAGACTGGGCGGCCGAATCCGGGTAAAACCCACGATCCCCTTTTTCACTCTGCGGACCTGCCAGAGATAGACGCTGCCGGCCACAATCGCGACGAGGATGCACAGCGTGGCCCCCATGAGGGACAAACCGTGCACGAATCCCCAGACCTTCGAGGCCGCGCCGCGTTCGAAGGGAATCGGATCCGCGAGGAAAAAACCCACGCCGAGCAGGATCAAGATCAGCGGCAGGAATAGCGCGGCGAAGGGAAAGCCGGGGCGAAAGGCCATCCACGCCAGGCAAACCGCCGTCAGCCCCCAGGCCAGCCCAAAGTACCAGTCCTGCTTGACGGCCAAGAACGTGCCCGCCGACTGCAATTGATTCCAAATCACCACCGCGCGATAGCCCAGAAACGCCGTATGCACGAGAAATCCCGCCAGCACCATCCCCACGGCGAGACCGCGGACGGGAAAGCGCAAGATCGGCCGCGCCAACTCCAAGGCCAACGCCAAGGCGTAAAGCAACGTCACCCAGCCGACCAGGGTTTCCATCATACGCGACGCCCTTTCCGCACTCCGGACCGCGACCTCGCCGGACGGTTTCTCATGGGAACTCTCGCCGGACGGTTTCTCATGGAAACTGAGGAGTACCGCGAGGCGAATCCTCCTGCCCCTTGGGGTCCGCCAAGCCGTATTGGCGCAATTTCTTGTGCAAGGTGTTGCGATTCATTCCCAACCATGCGGCGGCCTTGATCTGAATCCCGTGGCAACGTTCCAACACTTGGGCGAGCATCTCCCGTTCCAGTTTTTCCACCATCCGATCGTAGATATCTCCCGCCTCGGGGTCCGCGTGCGCCAGCACGGCATCCACGAAGTCGCGGGCGATCGACTCCACGGTGCGGCGGCGGGAACCGATCCGCGGCCCTCTGCGGCCCAGAACGGCGTGCGGCAACAGCTCGATCCCGATTTCATCCCCGCGGGCGAGGACCACCGCGCGCTCAATGTAGTTCTGCAATTCGCGGACGTTCCCCGGCCAGTCATAATTCTTCAGCGCTTCCATAGCCTCCGCCGTGATATGCGGAACGTGACGGCGGTTCTTTTCGTTGTACAGGCGGAGGAAATGGCCGACGAGGAGCGGGATGTCCTCGCGGCGTTCGCGCAAGGGGGGCAAGTAGATCGTGACCACGTTCAGTCGATAGTAGAGGTCCTCGCGAAACCGCCGCTGTTCGACCTCCTCCAACAGATCGCGATTGCTGGCCGCGATGACGCGAACGTCGACGCGAACCGTCCTGGCATCTCCCACCCGTTCGAATTCGTGCTCTTGCAAGACGCGAAGCAGTTTGACCTGCAGCTTGGCGGTCGTGGAATCGATCTCATCGAGAAAGATGCTGCCGGTGTGCGCCGCCTCGAAACGCCCGGTGCGATTCTCGACGGCTCCCGTGAAGGCGCCGCGGACGTGGCCGAACAGTTCGCTCTCCAGCAGGCTTTCCGCCAAGGCCCCGCAATTGACGCGGACGAAGGGACCGCTGCCTCGCGGGCTGAGCTGGTGGATGGCCCTGGCGATCAACTCCTTCCCCGTCCCGGTTTCCCCCAGCAGCAAGACCGAGGCGTCCGAGTCCGCCACCTGCCGGGTCAAGCGATAGACGTCTCGCATGGCGGCCGATTCGCCGATCAATTCCGCGATCGGCGGCGCATCGTCACTCCCCTCCCCGCCGGGTCGTCGCCCGAGCGTCCGGTCGCCTCGCGGATGGATTCGCGGATCGTCCAACATGGTCGATGTTCGGTGGGCTCCCCGCCCGGTTACCTTCACGACACGGAATGGGACATGCTTATCGGGGTTATGGGGGGGAAGTTCAGGGCAGGTCGCGTCTCCCCGCCCTCTCCCCGGTTTCATTGTAAAGAATTACCCCGGAGGAGGAGAAAGGGGAGCAGGCGTCACGCGTCTCCGGCCGCCCCGCCGGTGCAAGCTCGGCCCGCGGCTGCCCGCGCCATCGGGGTCAGCCCGTGCCATCGGGGCCGTACCGATCGTCTAGTTTTACTGCGCAGGATCGCCGAAACCGGCTTACCGATCTTACGCAGACTGACAAAGCTGCGCGCCCCAGGTTGCCCAACTTCTTATCCTGCGTAGTAAAACTAGGGGCGCTCCGCCGCGGTTTCGGCACGAACTTGGCTGGGCATTTCGATGTAGTCGAGGATCAACCCCAACAGCTTTTGCGTCACCCGATCCAGCCGCTCACTCTGGTTATAGCGGTCGTACTGGCGGAGGATCTGTTGCCGGGTCAATTGGAGGCCGCGCTTCATGACGGCTTCGCCGAAGGCGGAAACGGCCTCCGCGCGGAGTTCCGGCGGCCATTCCAGCCGCGAGACGGCTTCCACCAATTCCGTTTGAGCGCGGGGAGTACCCAACCGCCGCAAAATGGTCAGACCGGCCTTCTCCGCTCCCGGAGTGTACAAGGCGCGAATCGCCAAATCCTCCAAATCTTGAAGGGACACGTTCGGCCCGGGATCGCCGGCCAAGTCCGAAATTCGCTGAAGGGCCGGGGCAGCCAGCGATTTTCGCCGCGCCGGAGTGCCCCCGTCATACCCCGGCAGGGTTTGCAGACGCTCGACCATGGCCGCCACGTCGTCCGGCCGATAGGGTTGGGCGAACGATAGCACCAAGGGATCCCTCTCCGCCAGCCGATCGGATTTCGGTAAAAGATCGGAGAGGGCGTAAATCCCGATCGGGAGGCGGGCCGTCCGCGGATCCGCCCGCAGCCGCTGCACCAGGAACTCGACACGCGGTTCCTGGATATCGGCCGAGATCAAGACGAACACCACGTCGGGGTCGTCGGCGACCGACCGCAACAAGGCCGCGCCGCCAGCCGCGGTGTCCACCACGTCCATGCCGAGCTGTTTCAAATCGCCCACGATCCGCATCGCCCGTGAGTGCGAGCCGTCCGCCACGATCACCCGCCGTATCCCCCGCGCGGACGCGAAGTAAAACAGTTCCCGCACGATTTTCGAAGAATCGGGAAAACCCCCGTGCAGGTCCAGATTCATCGCGGTCTCCACCACGGCCCAGCGGACGCGGCGATCCGGAAAGTGGAGGGCTTTGCTCAAAGGCGAGCCGCCGGCGAAGGCGGCACGCACTCGCTCGGCCGGCGCGGTTTGAGAATACCAAACGATACCGGCCCAAGCACCGCCGGTCCACTCCCGGTCCAGGCAATAGTCGATCGCCTTCAAGGCCAGGTCCGTTGCATCGGCCGATACTTCTCCGTGCTCGGCCAGCGCCGCGGTGACCAGCGGACCCGCACCGGCGGCTCCGAGCGAAGGCTCCGGGCTCGGGCCTGCGGCCTCCGCGGCCTGCTGTTCGCGTTCCGCCGCCGTCTGAAGCAACTCGAATCCGATCTGCTCCAGCCGAAAGGCCAAGGCCCGCACCACCGCTTCTTGATCGCCCGGTGTGAGTTCGCTCGCCTCCGCCGCCAAACGCGCCGCCGCCCGCCGCCGGATCGCCCCCGGCAGGAGCGCAACCTCCTCCACGCTCGACGTGCGCGGATTCCAAAAATAGAACGGCTCCGTCGATCCCTCATCGGCGGCCAGGGTCGCCAATTTCGCCTCGGCCTCGGCGGCCAGCAGACGCGCGGCCTGAACGGCCGTGGGCACGGCGGTCCCCGACCGCAGCAGAGCGGCCTTGGCCGCCTGCCGGACCGCGTCGTCGCGGCGCACGGACAAGGCGGGGGCAAGCAGGAAGAGCGTTGAACCGCCTCCGCCGATTTCACCAAGCAGTTCTGCCGCCGCTTGTTGCTGCGCCGCATCCCGTGCCTGCAAGAGCGCGATGAGATATTGCCGGGCCTCCATCCGCAGCCGCTTCAAAACGAAAACGCACCTCCCTCGCAATTCCCCCTGGGGACTCTCCGCCGCCGCTCGCACCAACAAGGGGACGGCCGCCTTTCCGGCTTTGGCCAGGTTCTCGGCCGCCTGGTACCACGTATTCCCGCCCGCCCCTAGTTGGTCCACCCACGATTTCAAAACGCCCGCGTCTTGGTAGCGGCGATTGACCGCGGCGAAGATCATGTCGGAGACCTGTTTGCCGGCCGGAGCGAGCGCACCATCCGAGCCTAACCGAAATACCGTCGCCGTCCCCAACTCCTGATGCAAGCGCAGCAATTCCGCGTCATCCGGGGCGGCCGCGAGAAACTTTTCTAGCATTTGCTTAGCCAAGTCGGGCCGATTGAGAGCCAACAACGCGGAAGCCGCCCTGAGCAGTTCGCGAGGAGTCTGCGGCTTGGCGGCCAGCACCATTGCGACCGCCGGGTCCTCGGGCGGGGGCGGGACCTCGACCGCGGCCTCGGGTTTCTCGGCCGGCGCTTGCGGCGCGGCCGCAGGGGGGGCCCCCCCCGCCGCAAACGGGTCTTCCTCCGCGGCCCCACAAACCCCGGCAAGGGTCTGAAACACCGTACCGATGACGCATAACGCAATTCCCGCGACGCGGGAGACCGATCGAGTACGACTTGGGTCTCTGGACGGCGACATGCACGCTCTTCCGGTTGCTAAAATCCAGTACCACAAGGGACAACCGCAGCACCAATCAAAAGCTCGCGTTCGGCAACGGAGAGACCGCTTCCCCCGATTGCGCCGCGCCGGGCGAAACCGTCTCAACGGGTCCCGACAAAGGCCCCAGCCTTCAGCAAGACCGACCAGCCGGATCGAGTTAATAAATTGCAGCTCTTATCTAATTTAACTCGATTTTTCCGCAATTTCTGCCCGAATCCCTCCGCCGACCGGAAAACGGAATCTCCAAGGCACTTTCGACGCCGGTAGCCGTTCATGCCCCTGCCCGATCTGTCTTTGAAACGCAAAGGCCCGGACGGCATGGATTTGGAAACGCAGAGGGCGCAAAGGGCGCGGAGGAGAAGGTGATGGAAGAATGAAGAAGAATTGGCAGCCGCAACTCCGCGTTCTCTCC
>JAAZNR010000348.1 GCA_012798155.1 Thermogutta sp.
CTCCTTCTGCCTTCTCCGCGTCCTCTGCGTCCTCTGCGTTTCAAAAACAGCCTCTGCGCCTCCGCGTTGCAATGCCAGACCGGGCAGGCGTGTGAACGGCTACAAGAAACCGATGTCGTCGGCGAGCACGATGACGATATTCGGCCGAGGGTTCAAAGCATGGGCATGGGATGGGCACGGCCAGGACAATAGACTTATAGCTAGACTTATAGGCAAACTTATAGCCGGAAAGGCGGAAAGATTGTAAGCGGTGCAGGCTCTGACGAAACCGACTGCTTCATCAACCATGTCGTAACTCCCAGTCACCCGAGATATTCAGCGCCCAAGATGACACGACATCTGCCCGCTGATGTGGTCCCGACGCCCGGCCCCCCGCAAATGTCTACGGATTGATCCCGTCTACGGATTGCTCCATAACCGCCCGATCAGCTCGACCGTTCGATCTACCAGCATTTGCCCCCCTTCCGGACCGACCAGCGTGCTTTGGGGGACGGCGCTGTATCCGCCGCCGCGGACGGCCTCTTCCGTGGGCAGATAGCCGCCGGGGCAATCGCCGGTCCCGGCCAGTTGAACGACCACGGTTTGAACGGCCGGACTACGGGCCTTCATCCGCAATCCGTATTCCGTAAACAGCTCGAATGGATTGAAGGCCACGGCGACATCTCCCACCCGCAAGACGTGCAATGCCATGGTGAACTCGTCCTGGATGCCCGCCTGCTGCCGTTCGAAGCGAAAGACGACCCTTTGGTGCCAAAGGAAGTTCCACCGTTCCTTAGGCTGGTCGGCGAACTTTTCCATCTCCCTGCGAGCGGCCTCGGCCTCCTCCGCCGTGATGACTCGATACGGCAAAGCCAATTCTTCGACCGCATGGCGAAACGGCACGTCGGTTCGCACGTCGCGCGAGGCCGCTTCGTAGGCTTCACGAAATGCCTGGGCGATCCGCCGTCCCAATTCCTGCAAGCGCGTTGTGCCGCGCAACTTGTAGAGGCGTTCATCGGCGGCTTTTTCGTACATCGCATGGGGGCTGACGTCGCCGGCGGCACCGATCCAGCCGAGAACGACGACCTGCTCGCCGAAATCCTTGCGGATCGTCTCACGTACCGGGTGCCAATAGTCGGCATGGATGACCGAAAGCGATTCCATCTCCTGGGCCGGGCACCAGACATCGATTGCCGCGGCGATCAGACGGTCCTCCGCATCCCAAAAGAAAAGGACGTCTACCGTGTGTTCTTCGCGAGCCTCCAAGCCGCGAAATTGCGGTACTTGCGTATTGCCGTACATCTGAGCCGAACCGTCGGCGTAGACGGCTCGGCGATTCTGCCCGACCACGGCATGGCCCTGTCCCCAACCAACTTTGGCGGGACGCCGGGTTCGCCACGCTTCCGCCGCCGCTTCCGCGATCCGGTCGGAGAGAAACTCCACGTATTCCCGCGGCTGCATGACGCCTTCGGCCGGGATGTCGTATTTGCCCTCGCCGGTGACGGGCGCCGTGTGGGTGTGCGTTGCCGTCACGACGATTCGATCGGGGGCGATATCGACGACCCGCGACGAGACTTTCTCTCGAACCGCCTTGAGTACGTCGGGATGAATGTGGACCAAATCGCAGGAGATGAGCACCGCTTGTTCGCGGGCTTGACCTTCTTCCGCTGCTTCGATAGCGACCACACCGGCCGTAATCGGAGTGGCCGCCTCGCGCGAAATCCTCAGATGCCGCTGCCCGTCCAGCGCCACGGGGCGGTCGGGAGTAATATCGACCCGGGCCGAGCCGACACGAAGCTCGGCGGCACTCAAAGTGCTCGTGAAAATCACGGGAACGAGCAGAAGAAACGATGGTAGAACTTTGCGGCGAGGCGACATGAACGCATTCCCCTTTCCTCAACCGGCGGCCGCCCCGGGTAGCCGAGACGATTTGAGACCTGCAACCCGACCGAATTCTAGTCGCGCAAGATACCGCGTGCAATCGCATCAGCCGAGGCATCCAGCTTCCGCTTGCGAATTCAGGGTGACACTCCGGAGCCGGACGACCTCGCAGCGGTGGGATAGGCGAGAACGCCGGCTTCGCCTCAGCCCAATCGCTCCGCGAGGTGCTCGATCTCCAAACGGACGAGACGGTCTCGCAATTCGCGGGGATTTTGGGGACGGCGGAGGGGATCTCCGGCCAGCATGGAGGCGACGAGGTGAGCAAGGTCTCTTCCGATCCACGGCGCCCAGGTCCTGGGGCCGGGGATGCGGATATCGCGATGAACCCGGAGGAGATCGGCGGGGGACTGAACGCGATACGGCCGCCTTCCGGTCAGCAATTGATAGAGAATCACTCCCAGGCTGTAGATGTCGCTTCGGATATCGGGCCGATGCGGGCCCATGATCCATTCCGGCGCCAGATAATTGACGGTCCCCGCGACCCAGGGACGCCCGCCGCTGTTGCCGGTTTCTTCCCATCGACGGGCGAAGCCGAGATCGAGCAGCGTGACGTGACCGGCGTCCGAAATCATTAGATTGGAGGGTTTGACGTCGCCGTGCATCCAGCCCGCCGACCAGAGAGCCTCCAACGCCTCGGCGGCCTGGCGGATGATCCACAAGGATTCGGCGACGGGCTGGGCGACGCCGCAGGCCACTTTCAGGTCTAGAGTTCTCCCGGTTAAGAACGGCATCACCAGATAAAAAGGACGGTCGCC
>JAAZNR010000349.1 GCA_012798155.1 Thermogutta sp.
TAGCGGCAGACTCCACAAGGTTCTCATTGCACGCCTCCTTCAGCGGATCGAAACTGGTAGGGCCTGGTCGAACGGGAGCGCGAAGTACCTTAACCGATACTTCGGTCGCCCCAATTCACGTGCGTTAACCGATACGAACGTCCCGTAAATACTTGCCTGACTTCCTGTCCTGCCCACTTCAGCTATTTCGCAGCGAACTAGCTGAATAGGGTGTCTGCGGATTGTGGGGACTTCTTAGGTAAATATCGGAGCTTTGCGCCGCGATGTTAACTTAATCAAAAGAAGTGGCGGGAGTCGGCTCCACAGCCTGGGTGACGTACGTCATTTTTCCCAGTCAAAACGCCAGGGTCGATTGTTGCGATGATGGCGGCGGTTTGCCGTGGGCCGGCCGAAAGGGGCACCGTCGGGCAGTGCCGGTTGCGACGTAATCTCTCAACCACCGCCGGAACCTCTCAACTCCTGCCGTAACCTCCGAGCTACCGCCGCTTGTAGTCACATCGGTAGCTGCACGCTACCCGTTGCGGATCGGATCCTCTAACGCGAACGGCGCCGTCGGGCACCGCTTTCCTTATTCAGGTGACCTTTCCTTAATTGAGGTCACCGCACGGGAACTTAGTTTTACTGCGCAGGATCGCCGAAACCGGCTTACCGATCATACGCAGACTCACAAAGCTGCGTACCCCAGTTTGCCCAGCTTCTTATCCTGCGTAGTAAAAATAACTTGCCGACCTGAGACACCGGTTTCGGCGTACCGGCGGGTGTCACCACTCCCTTTTGTTGCCGTCCGCGTGCCGCCCGGCCGTGAATGGCCGGTCACCAGCCGGGCAGCGGTCCGCAATCCGCGCCTCCCGCCGACCCGCCGGCGTTCTTTCGTCGCTTTGCCATGCCGGTCCATCCGTTTTCTTCGGCAAGACCGATTCGTCCCCCCGCGTCCCCACGCGGAAGTACAGATTTCGGATTTGCCAAGGGCCGATTCCGGTTCTACATCTTTGTTGAACGGGTTGACGTTGAACGGGTTGACAACCAACGCCCAACCTGGCGGGTCGGATCGGCTGCGAAACCGCCGCGTAGGTGTGGGTGGATCGCAGGGGCCGACCCGGCGACGGTCGCGCGGGTTCAGGACTGGTTTCAGGCGGGCACAATACATTCGAGGCTGCAAGAGGTTGAAGAATGTCCAGAAAACTTCGTTCCGGTCCCCAAAAGGCGTTCACTCTGATCGAGGTCTTGATCGTGGTGGTCATCATGGCCATCCTGGCGGCGGTAATCATCCCGCAGTTTTCCACCGCCACCAGCGACGCCAAGCGAAGCGCTCTGGAGTTCAACATGCATACGCTTCGCTCACAGATCGAGCTTTACAAGGTGCATCACGGTTCCTATCCCACCATCACCGCAGGCGACTTGCCGCAGTTGTGGCAGGCGACGAATTCGGCCGGCGACATCGGCACGCCGGGGCCGAGTTATCCCTACGGGCCGTACCTGACATCAGGTATCCCCGCCAACCCGTATAACAACAGCAGCACGGTCGTAGCCGTGGCGACGCCGGGTGAAAAACCGACGGCCGTCGTGGCCGGTGGGGCCGGCTGGCAGTACGATGAGACGACCGGCGGCATCTACCCCAACAATCCCGAGTTCTTTGAGTGATGGAACGTGGGAAGGGTCGCTTGCCGTAAGGGTAACGGATTCCGGTACTCCCCACGCGAAGACGCCGCCCCATTGAGATGTTCGTTACCGGCGAAGATGGAATCGGGGTCGGTCCCATGCGGGGATCGACCCCCGACTATTTCCATCCCCGCCTTTCTCGCGTGGTCGTTCCACCTGTCGCGGTTTCCCGCGAAAAACGTCATAATGGGGGCCGTACAATCCGTCGGCCGGACCGGCGATTGCGTCCAATCGGCGGCCGAGTCGGCGGCTTTTCGTAAACCACGCGGCGCGGAAAACCCTCCATGACGTTGGATCGCGAGGAATACATCGAGCAGGCCTACTTTTTTCGCACGCTGCGAGAACGGCTCGATCAAGGGACCGCCACGCAAGACCTGCTTCGCACGATCCGCCAAGAGATCTTGTCCACGACCAATTTGCCGCTGGCGATCGATTTCATGATCACCGAGCTGCGGTTCACCGGCGGGTTTGCCTCGGCCATGGCCAGGCTGAGCCACTATTTCACCCCTTTTCAGGCCTTTGTCGTGGGAGAGGCCGAGAAGGAGCAGGGCCGGTTCGATTTTCGCACGGCCCTGGAAATACTGGAAAAGGAGGCCGACTATCGCGCCAAGCAGGGCACGGTCCAGGGCATTTTTCTGTATCAATTCGAAACCTTGTGCCGCAACCGCCTGGGCTACGACAAGGGACTGGAGGCCATGGCCCAGGATCCCATCTACGACGAAAGCTGGCGGGAATGGATTCTGTCGCTCCGCCGCCAAATCGGAATCGTCGATCTCGCCGACATGATCTTCGTACGGAGCGAGCATTACCGGCAAGTGACGGGCGACGCGGAGAAACCGGTGCTCTTCGGAGAGAAGGAGGGCAAGATCGCCCTGGCCAACCGGCGGAAGGATCCCTTATATCTTTTCGCGGCCCTGGCGAGACATCTCGGCTATCCCAGCGTCCCCCGACCCAAACGGGAAGAAAACCTGGTCCAAGACTTCTACACCTTGCAGCGCAAGCTGGAGCGGCTCGAAGCCCGGATCAAACTGCTGGAGGACGAACGCAAGGGCGGGATCGACCTCGCGCAATTCTACGTCCGGCCGGATCAAAACAATCCCAAGTAGCTGATGTTTACATATAGTGCCAATTGTGTCTGGCACAATAGCTTGCTTTCCGCGGCCGATTCGTTAGACTGTTATTAGCGGCCGCAGTGTTGGGGCTTGGTTGCGTCGCGAAAGCCGGGTGCCGGCATCACCGGGGGGGCCGGCATTCGTGCCGAATCCGGCACCGGTAGTGATGACCGGTAGTGATGTATGGATATCCCCGCAGTGGCACTCGCGGGGCAACGGCCGATCGCAAAAAACCCTGCAACGTCGTCGCGGCGGAGGGCGTCCGAGTGCAACGCCGTCGCGGCCGAGGGCCTCCGACAGGAAGCTGCCGGCCGCTTTTCAAGAGCCGACGGACCATGAGCCTGCTGGAAAACCTGAGCGTCGAAACCGTGGCCGGGCTGGTGACGGCTCCGGCGGTTTCCGTAACGCCCGGCATGGCCTTGGCGCGGGTCTTGGAGGTCATGCGCGACTACCGCCTGAACGCCGTGACCCTCGAGGACGCGGGGCGGATCGTGGGCATCTTCACGGAGCGCGACGCCCTGCGGGCCATGGCCGGCGGGGAGGACGGCGAGACGCCGATCTGCCATCTCGCTTCGCCGTGTCCGCTCATGGTCACCAAGCGCGAGCCGATCGCCCACGCCATTTCCAAGATGTCGGCCAACGGTTACCGCCACCTGCCCTTGGCGGACGACGACGGCCGAGTCGTGGGAATGGTCGACGTCATGTCCATCATCCGTTGGCTGGTCGATCATTTTCCCCAAGCGATTTACAATTTGCCCCCGACCTCCGAGACGCTGCGGGAACGAGAGGGGCCGTGAAGACGAGGGCCGCCGCTCTATGAACTCTTTTAGCCCGATCCGTGCGTCGTCGCAGGAAAATACCGTCCTGATGCGGGAAAGGGGAGAAGTCGTGCAGCAGCAATCGGTCGCATCTTCATCCGTGAAGGCGGGGGTGGAATTGCGCGAAGCCACGGTGCGTTTCGCGGGAGACTCCGGAGACGGCATGCAACTGGCGGGGACGCAGTTGACCACGGCCTCCGCGGCGGCAGGGAACGACGTGGTCACGCTGCCCGACTTTCCCGCCGAGATCCGCGCCCCGCGCGGCACCAAGGCCGGGGTCAGCGGGTTCCAGGTGCACTTCGCCGGGCGCCGCATCTACACGCCGGGCGACAAGATCGACGCCCTGGTCGCCATGAATCCGGCGGCTTTGGCGACGAATGTGGGCGACTTGGCCCGCGGCGGCCTGTTGATCGTGGATAGCAACAGCTTCGTGAAACGCGAGTGGGAAAAGGCCGGCTACGCCGCCAACCCCCTCGATGACCCCGCCCTCTCCCAATTTCGAATCATCCCCGTGGAGATCACCGAGCTGACCCGCGCGGCGGTGAAGGACCTGGGCTTGACGACCAAGGAAGCCGACCGTTGCCGCAACTTCTTCGCCATGGGCTTGGTCTATTGGATTTTCGATCGGCCGCTGGACCCCACCCTGCGTTTCATCGCGGCCAAGTTCGGCAAGCGGCCGGCGATCGCGGAGGCCAACCGCCGCGTATTGATGGCCGGCTATCACTACGGCGAGACGACGGAGGCCGTCCATCAGCGATACGTGGTCCGACCGGCCGAGCTTCCGCCCGGGACGTACCGCAGCCTCAGCGGCAATCAGGCCTTGGCTTGGGGATTGATGGCCGCTTCCCGCCTCAGCAATTGCGATTTGGTGTATGCCGGTTACCCCATCACGCCCGCCAGCGACATCCTGCACGAACTGGCGATGCGCTGGGACTACGGCGTCAAGACCTTCCAGGCGGAAGACGAGATCTCCGCAGTCGCCGCGGCCGTCGGGGCGGCCTTCGGGGGAAAGATGGGCGTGACGGCGAGCAGCGGACCGGGCATCTCGCTCAAGGCCGAAGGACTGGGCTTGGCCGTGATGCTCGAATTGCCCTTGATCGCGGTCAACGTTCAGCGCGCCGGCCCAAGCACGGGCTTGCCGACGAAGACGGAGCAGGCGGACCTGCTTCAGGCCTTGTTCGGACGGCACGGCGAATGCCCCCTGCCCGTCTTGGCCCCGCAAAGCCCCGCCGACAACTTCGAGATCGCCGTCGAGGCCTGGCGGATCGCCGTCCGCTACATGACGCCCGTCATGATTCTCAGCGACGGATACTTGGCCAACGGCGCCGAGCCGTGGCGGATCCGCGATCTCTCCGAGTACCAACCGATCCCGGTACGCCACCCCGATCCCGACACGCAGGACTTCCTGCCCTACCGCCGCGACGAGCGGTTGGCCCGGCCCTGGGCCGTCCCCGGTACCCCCAACCTCATGCACCGCATCGGCGGCCTGGAAAAGCAGGTCGATACCGGCACCGTCAGCTACGATGGGGCCAATCACCAGAAAATGGTTCAACTGCGGGCCCAAAAGGTCGCAGGAATCTCCAAGGAATATCCGCCGCAGCCCGTGATCGGACCGGAGCGCGGCAAAGTGCTGTTCGTCTCTTGGGGCGGGACCTTCGGCGCCGTCCGCTCGGCGGTGCAGGAACTGCTGGAAACCGGCTACGAGGTCGCCCATACGCATCTGCGATACCTGAACCCCCTCCCCGATGATTTGGGAGACATCCTCTCGCGATACGAGCGGATCGTGGTGCCGGAATTGAACCTGGGGCAGTTGGCCGTGCTCCTCCAGGCCAAGTATCTGCGGCCCGTCCGTTCCGTGAGCAAGGTGATGGGACGCCCCTTCAACGTCGAGGATCTGGTGGAGGCCGGCCGGCAGGCCGTCGAAGAGGACTGACGGCGAAAAGGACTGATGTCGAAAAGGCTCGGCGTCAACGGGAACCGACGGCGAAGAACACCGACGGCGAAGAGGACCGACGGCGAAGAACACCGACGGCGAAGAGGACCGAAGCCACGGGCGATCGCAACGCCCAACGATTACCATTAGCAGGATTTCCGGCCATGTCCATTGATGCACTCTTGGAAACGCCCTCCCTCGGGCCGAACGATTACGCGAGCAATCAAGAGGTCCGCTGGTGCCCCGGTTGCGGCGACTATGCCATTCTGGCCCAAATGAAAAAGACGTTGGCCGGTCTCGGTTTGCCCCGGGAGAAGACGGTCTTCGTCTCCGGCATCGGTTGCTCCAGCCGCTTTCCGTATTACATGAACACGTACGGCGTGCACGGCATTCACGGGCGGGCGCCGGCGATCGCCACGGGCCTGAAGATCGCCCGGCCCGACCTCTCCGTCTGGGTCATCACCGGCGACGGCGACGGCCTCAGCATCGGCACGAACCACCTCATCCACGCCATCCGGCGGAATGTGGACATCAATATCATCCTCTTCAACAATCGCATCTACGGGCTGACGAAGGGGCAGTATTCGCCCACCACGCCGCTGGGCCATCCCACCAAGAGCAACCCCTACGGCTCGCTGGACAACCCCCTGTACGCCCTCTCCTTGGCCGTCGGATGCGAGGCCACGTTCGTCGCCCGCGGCATCGACGTGCATCAAAAGCACCTCGGCATGGTCTTGGAACGGGCGGCCGCGCACAAAGGGGCCTCCTTCGTCGAAATCTACCAAAACTGCGTCGTCTTCTATGACGGGGCCTGGGACTATGCCACCGACCGCGACACCAAGTTCGAGACGATCCTCGAGCTGGAGCACGGCAAGCCGCTCATTTTCGGCAAGAACCGCGACAAAGGCATCCGCTTCGTCGGCATCGAGCCGCAGATCGTCTCGCTGGGCAACGGCGTCTCGGAGAGCGATTTGATCATCCACAACGAGAAGGCCGAACAGCCCACCCTCGCCTATTTCCTCAGCCGCATGCATCATCCCGAGTTTCCCGAGCCGATCGGCGTCTTCCGCGACGTCTCGCGGCCCACCTTCGACGAACTGATGGACGCGCGGCACCGCGAGCTGGTCTCGAAACGAGGCGGCCCGCGCGACCTGGATCAGCTCTTCCACGAAGGCGAGACCTGGACGGTCGAGGATCACCAGGCCGCTCAGCCGCCTGAATGACCCGCCGCGGCACGCTTCGGTTGCACCGCGCCGGCCCGGCCCGGCCGCGACCCTTGCCCGCGGCGGTTCAGCCTGGATGCCTTGAACACAGGAAATAGGACCGCAACCATGGGACGGACCAGAAAGCTGCTCTGCACCGCTTGCGGCTTCGAGAATCTGGCCGGGGCCGAGGTCTGCCTGCGCTGCGGGGTCCCCTTGGTACACGAGCAAAACTATTCCCCGCGCAGTGCCCTGGAA
>JAAZNR010000350.1 GCA_012798155.1 Thermogutta sp.
CAATGCTCGTGAGAGGCGCGACGGCCTCCCGCGTCGCCGGAGGCATCCGATGGCAACGCACGCGCCGTCGCGGCGGAGGCGAGACCGCGTCTTGCCGCCTTCGGACGGGGCTTTATCTCACCGTCACGTCGGACTGGGACGGTACCGCCCGGACGATATCCGAATCGAACGAGGCCGCGATTTGCGAGCCGGGCGGAACTATGAGGAAGTCTTCAGGATTCCAATGGCCGTCCACCAGGTTTTGAAGGAGCCGCAAGTCTCCCGGCAGCGATTCGAACCGCCATCCTCGGTTTTCGGCCCGTTCCCGCGTCATCTTCTCGAAGCGGTCGTCTTGCCCGATGCCCGTACGAATGTACGTCAGTTTGCCGTAATTCCGCGCCAGGTCGCCGAGCTGCTCGCGGAGGTAGCGGGCGTTTTCCTCGCCGTACTTCCGGACCCAATCTTCGTAGCTCTCCAAGAGTCCCATCTTGCGCACGATCGAGTCGGGACCGTGTTGCGCAAGGTCTTCGCCTCGCTCGATCCAGCCCGGTGTTTGGAAATAGACCCCGGGATTGGCGTAAAAGTAATCCAGATAGCGTTGCTTATCGCCCAGAAAGAGCGTGATGCAGTCGTGGGCACGCGGCAAAATCAGCGGAATGCTCCGCGCGGCCAGCCCCACCAGCCCGTTGTTGCAGAGGGCGTAGGCCAGGGCGACGGCCTCGTATCGCGACTCATCCACCGCCGCCAGCGCTTGCCGAATACGGGCTGACATGACTTGTGGACCGACGTCGTGCAGTCCCTTGGGGAGAAAGGCGACGTCCACGGTATTGATCGAGCGGGCGACCACGGCGCAGACCTCTCGATAGAAGATCTCACACGCGATGACCTGTAAACGCACGGCGTCGTTTCCTCGCGATGATGTCGGCAACTCGACTGCTCGATGAGCGAAGGGCGTTCGTCTCCCGAGCATCCCGGATCAGAGACGGATCGGGTACCTCCCGGCGCTCAGGGCGGCGTCGAACATGGCCGCGATGTTCTCCGGCGGGCAGCCGGCCTGGATATTGTGGACCGAGGCGAAGACGTATCCGCCTCCCGGCGCCAGGGCGGCGATATGGGCTCGGACCTCCGCGGCGACCTCTTCCGGGGTGCCGAAGGGGAGCGTCCGCTGGCAGTCGCACGAACCGCCCCAGAACGCCAACCGGTCTCCGAACTCCGCCTTGAGCCGTTTGGGATCCATGCCTCGCGCGGTGGTCTGAATGGGGTTCAAGATATCCACACCCATCTCGATCAGGGTGGGAATGAAGTCGAAAATGGCGCCGTCGTTGTGCATGAAGACCTTGAAGTGAGTGTTTTCGTGGATCCAGTCCAGGCCGCGCTTGTAGAAGGGAAAAATCAAGCGGCGGAACATCCGCGGGGAAAGGAACGGCGCGTCTTGCGTTCCCAGGTCGTCGTTGAACTGGACGATCTGGACGAACTCTCCCACCGCCGAGGCGAAGCGGCGGAGATTCTCGATCCAGGCCTCGGTGAGGCGTTCGTACAAGGCCTGGACGTAGTCCGGTTCCTGGGCCAGCGTCATCATCCAGGCCGAAAAGTCGCCGGTTCCCAGGCCGAAGAAGAGTTCGTAGGGCGGACCCATCGGAGCGATGACGGCGAAGTCCGTGTTCCGGTAGAGCGATTCCGCGGCCGCCCGAAGCTCATCCAGTTCTTGCTGCGATAGCAGAGGCAGTTCCAAGGTGGCGGGATCGGCATGGGCGGCGCCGGGGTACTTGTCCAGGCGGTCGAAGTACAATCCGCCCTTGGGCATCCGGGCCATCGGTCGGCCGTCGGAGTGATAGAGCGTGAGGCTGCCGTCCTCTTCTTCGACGGGTCGGAATCCGCCGGGGACCTCGACCGGCGTGCCGTCGAAGAGCCGCCACGGCTTCCAATCCTCGTTGCGGATGCCGAATGCCACCGCCTTGCGATTCAAACCGATGACATCCGCCCCGAAGCGCTCCAGAATCGGCCGCTCGACCTCCGCCAGCATTTGATAAAGGTCGTAGACGCGGGTCGGCGTGCGGATTCCCAGGTGCTGTTTGAGGCGATGGTAAGCCGACGCGGCGATGCCCGACTGCCGTGTGCCCCCCAGGTCAATGGGCACGCGGTCGGGTTCCTGATGGTTCAAGGCGCAAAGGACGCGTTCACGGGACAACATCGATGGGTGATCTCCGCGGGTGAGCGGGGCGTCAAGAGAGCATCCGCTATCGCCCCAACCGCCGGCGGATGGCGGCGATGAACGCCGGCGAGGTGCCGCAACAGCCGCCGATGAAGGCGACCCCCAGCTCGACCAATTGCGGAACGTATTCGGCAAACTCTTCCGCCGTCATGACATAGGCGGCTTTGCCGTCGACGATTTGTGGCATTCCGGCGTTGGCCTTGATCCAGATGGGGCGGTCGGTAGCCGCCTTGAGCCTTCGGGCGATGGCCACGTAACCTTCGATCCCTTGGCCGCAATTCGCGCCGACCACATCGGCGCCGGCCCGGGTGAGGGCCTCCGCCGCCTGCTCCGGCGTGGTACCCATCATGGTGCGGTCGCGATTCTTGCCGGAATCGAACGACATGCAGGCCGCGGTCACCAGGCCGGCGGCTTTGGCGGCTCGAATCGCCAAGACCGCCTCATTTGGATCGGACATGGTCTCGATGACCGCGGCCTCCGCCCTCGCGCGGGCCAGGGCCTGCGCCTGTTCGACGAAGGCCGCTTCCAGCTCGGCCGGCGTTTTTTCGCCCATCATCAACAGGACGCCGCTCGGTCCGATGGACGCGAAGACCTCGGCCCGACCGCCCGCCGCGCGGCGGGATATCTCGACCCCGGCCCGATTGATTTCCTCCACCCGATCCCCCAGCCCGTGTCTTTCCAGCATCAGGCGATTCGCACCGAAGGTATTGGTGAGAATCACTTGGCTGCCGGCCTCGACATAGCCCTTCGCCACGGATTCGACCGCTTCCGGATGAGAAAGATTCCATTCATCGGGGCACGCTCCGACGGGAAGCCCTCGTTCTTGGAGCTGCGTGCCCCAGGCACCGTCCGTTATCACGGGCGGGTGTTCCAATAACTTCTTCAACAGCTCGGACATGAACGCCTCGCCTTTCGAATGCTGTAGCCGTTCACGCGCCTGTCCGGTCCGTCATCGGAACGCGGAGGCGCAGAGGCTGTTTTTGAAACGCAGAGGACGCGGAGGACGCGGAGGACGCGGAGAAAGTAGAACGAGAGGAAGAAGATTTCGCGGCCGCAACTCAGCCTTTTCTCCGTCTCTGCGTTCTCGGCGTTCTCTGCGTTTTCACCGTTTCATTCCCGCCTGCGTTCTCTGCGTTTCCAGCCCTTCATTCGGCCTAGCCGTCCCTGGGCCGCTGGGAGCCGAAAAAGGTATCCGCCCATTCACTCCCAAAGGCGGCAGTCGCATTGTCGTCGCTTTCATCGCAAGCATGAACCCAGTCCCCGTGAACGGTTACCGAATACCACGTCACGGCTCAGCCCGCGTAGAAATTCCGCACATGCATCAGGGCCTCAAAACCGTCGGCCTGAAGGACGGCCCGCAGACACTGCATGGCGGGGTGCTCCTCGGGCAGCAATTCGTATTTGCGTTTGACCGAACCGATGATCATGTCCAGCCCCCGCGGCATGGCGATCGTTAGAAACGCGCTTTCCAGCGTGCTCTTGACCGGCATTCCGTCTTTGCGTTTGGACGGCAACATGACCGTGAAATTGCTCAAGCCGACCGACATGTGGACCCCCGCCAGGTCGGGATCGGCGTGGATTCGTTCCATGGCCGCGATGAGCCGTTTCAAATTGCCCTCCGTATCTCCGGCGAGGGGCGCGATCCCGGGGTCGATGATGAGGTCGTCGTTCGCAATGCCCGGGCAATGAGTGCGGGCGGCCGCCGCCAGGGCCTTCGCGGCTTGATAGGTCTGCTCGGCCGTGCGGGCCGGGATGAGCTTGCCCTCCCCGGCCAGCTCGGTAGCCAAAAGGATCGGCCGAAAAGGCTGCACGGCGTATAGCTCCCACATCCGCTCCCGCGCTACCGTGATCGAATTGAGAATAGGCTTGCCGCCTCCGGCAAGGTCGGCCCGGTACGCCGAAAGACCGGCCTCGGCGATGGCCGGGTCGGGCGTGTCGATGGACAACGGTTTCCCCGTCACTTGCTGGATTTGAACCACCAGGTCCGCCATGAATTCGGGGGACCTCGATCCCACGTTGACGTCGATGTAGGCCGCCCCGGCCGCATCTTGGCTGCGGGCCAATTCCAGAATCCCGGCGATGTCCCCCGACTCGAAGAGGGCCTTCGTGGAGGGTACGGAATCGTTGATCGATTCCCCGATGATCGTCAAACCCGCTATCGCCATAGCCCGCTCCCGGAAGTCCAGTTGAACCCATCGACCACGCCGGACCACGGCCTCGGTCGAGCGTGAACGACGAGCGTAAACGAACCGTCTTGGAATATCGTCTTGGAAGAATATCCTCTTGGAATATGTTTTAACGCCTTTGCCGCGGAATTGCGACGGGGCGATCCTGCGGTGGAGCGAGGCAATACCGGTCAGCGGGAACGGCAGCGGTGCACGAAAGGCAGCCCGCGACCGCGCCGCAGGCGGCCGCCATTCCCGCTTGCGGAAGGCGAATTTCCCGCCGGCTCAATCCTTGCCGCCCGGCTCGGCCCGCCGTGCCCCGCGCTGCGGGCTTGCCCGAGGAGGGCGGTCTCAGGATCAGCAACCGTGCGTCAGGCCGAGGTGGCCAACTCCGCGGCCAACGTGCGTGCCAGGGCCACCGCCTCGGTGGCGTTCTCGCCGTAGCCGTCCGCCCCGATCTGCGAGGCGAATTGAGGCGTCAGCGGGGCGCCCCC